>JAGGWL010000196.1 GCA_021157555.1 Deltaproteobacteria bacterium
AGCAGCACATGTTCTGATAGTTGGGGAAGATGAATTAAAGCAGGGCACAGTGATAATGAGAAACATGAATACCAAAAATCAAATTTCTATTCCTGTGCATGGACTGGTAGAAAATATCAAAAAAGTTTTAAAAACTATTTAACAAAAAAAGGAAACATCCATTGATAGATATACTTGGGAATATGAGACGTACACATCATTGTAATGAGCTCGGGTTAAAAGATACAGGTGCTGAAGTGGTTCTGATGGGATGGGTTCAGTATCGCAGGGATCATGGTGGAGTTATTTTTCTGGATCTTCGTGACAGGGAAGGACTGACCCAGGTTGTGATTAATCCGGAAATAAGCCCGGAAGCTCACAAAAAAGGCCATTCCATTCGTTCGGAATATGTGATCGGCATTAAAGGAAAAGTTGAAAAAAGAATCGAAGGAATGACAAATTCCAATCTTAAAACCGGTGAAATTGAAGTTATTGTCACGGAATTAAAAATACTTAACCAGGCTGAAACTCCTCCATTTTTAATTAAAGACGATATTGATGTTTCTGAAAATTTACGCCTTAAACACCGCCATATCGACCTTAGACGGTCAAGATTACAAAATAATTTAATTTTAAGACATAAAGCATCTTTGATTATCAGAAATTATTTAAACAATAATCGTTTTCTGGAAATTGAAACACCCTTTCTGACACGCAGCACCCCTGAAGGAGCAAGAGATTATCTTGTCCCAAGCAGGGTCAATCCGGGAAATTTTTATGCTTTACCACAATCTCCTCAGCTTTTTAAACAGCTTCTAATGATTTCAGGCTTTGACCGTTATTATCAGATAGTGCGCTGTTTCAGGGATGAAGATCTGCGCGCCGACCGCCAGCCGGAATTTACCCAGATAGATATGGAAATGTCTTTTCTGGGCGAGGAAGAGATTATGGGAATCTCGGAAGGAATGATGGCTAATCTTTTTGAAGAACTACTCAATATTAAGCTTGAGCTTCCCTTTAAGCGGATTCTGTATGATGATGCCATTGACAAATACGGCCTTGACAAACCGGATGTCAGATTTGATTTGGAGCTCAAGGATATCTCGGATATTGTTGCGGGCTCAGGATTTAAAGTGTTTGCCAATGTTGTCAAAAAAGGCGGAATTGTAAAAGCCCTGAATGCAAAAGGGTGTATTGATATGTCGCGCAAGGATATTGATGATCTAACGGATTTTGTCGCTATTTACCAGGCCAAAGGGCTGGCCTGGATAAAAGTCAAGGAAGATGCCTGGCAGTCGCCCATTGCAAAATTTTTTACTAAAGAGGAAAAAGAAAAATTGGCAAGGCGGATTAAAATGGAACCGGGTGATCTTGTTTTTTTTGTAGCTGACCAACCTAAAGTCACAAATGAAGCCCTGGGGCATCTCAGAAATCATATTGCAAAAAAAACAGGCCTGATTGATGAAAATAAATTCAAATTTATATGGGTAACACATTTCCCATTACTTGAATATGATGCAGAGGAAAAAAGATATCAGGCTCTGCATCATCCCTTTACTGCACCGCTTGAAGAAGATTATACTTTATTACAGGATAACCCCCTGGCAGTTAAATCCAGAGCTTATGACCTTGTTTTAAATGGATCGGAAATAGGCGGCGGGAGCATACGTATTCATCAAAAAAACCTTCAGGAGAAAGTTTTTAAAGCACTGGGCATGGATAAAGAAACATATCAGGAAAAATTCGGTTTTCTTCTTTCAGCCCTGGCATCGGGCGCGCCACCTCATGGCGGAATAGCCTTTGGTTTTGATAGACTGGTGATGATCTTATGCAGACAGGCCTCCATTCGCGATGTCATTGCATTCCCAAAAACCCAGAAAGCAGCATGCCTTTTAACAGAAGCGCCTTCCGGGACAAGTAAAAAACAGTTGGATGAACTTTACCTGAAAGTCAAACATATTGATAAAAATTTAAGTGACAAATAGCAATGATTAGGCAGTAGAGTCCGGTTAGGTTTTTGCATATAGATTTTTCTCTTTGATAATCAGATTATCAGACCATACGTTTTTTTCACCGAAGCTTATAAATAATTGCAATCTGATCGGCTGTAAGATCATAACGATCAGTTGCCACAAAATATTTGATGCCGGCAATCTTATAACCAACCAGGCGAACTGGCTTCTTGGTCTGGTTTACCCCAAGTGTGCCAAGAAGAATCACGGCATCATAAAAAATATAGCTGTCTGGATCAACTGCCTGCTCTTTGATCGGCTAATTATGAATCAATTCTCTTGTTTCCCGGAAACAAAAACTTTTCAAGACTGTTTGTACCTCAGCCTGTTGTTAAACAATTTATCCTGCGCTTGAATATTTATAAAAAAGCAGATTTACAAATTCTTGAAGCAGTTAATGCCAATGTACGCGCAAGTGATATAAACCTTGTAAAAGTTAAATTAAGGAACAGACGTTTCACTGAAACAGAGAACAAGATTAATTTTTTCTGTATGTTTTTAAAAAGCAATCTCCCAACACACCCTGTTTTTTTTGAATGCCTTGATTTTATTGTAGAATTTTTTAATGAGCTAAAAG
>JAGGWL010000181.1 GCA_021157555.1 Deltaproteobacteria bacterium
ATTTTTCGGCGAGACTCTTTTTATGCGGTTCGGGATCTGTCTATCAATATTCATGAAAAAGAAACCTTTTGTTTGATAGGCGAAAGCGGTTCCGGAAAGACCACATTGATATGGGCTATGCTTGGGCTTATCCCTTTTCATAAAGGTGAAATAATATTTAAGGGTCGGTCAATCAAAAAGAGGAATGATTCTGCCCATAAACGCTTCAAAGCCGGTGCACAGATGGTTTTCCAGGATCCTGCTGCTTCATTGAGCCCTTTTTTAACATTAGGCCGGTCAATTGAGGAACCTCTCAGGGCAAGGGGCGTTGGGAAAAAAGAAAGGACCAAAACCGCAAAAAGGCTGGCATTGGAAACGGGACTTTCTTTAAAACTCCTTGAACGTCGTCCTTTAAATGTATCAGGAGGCCAGAATCAAAGGGCCTGCATTGCCAGGGCTCTGTCAACAGAACCGGATATTTTGTTTCTTGATGAACCGCTTACCGCCCTTGACGCTGTTATTCAAAACAAAATTACAAAACTGCTTTGCAAAATAAAAAAGGATTATCCTGTTACCAGCTTTCTTGTTACACATGATCTGGGTCTTGTTAAAAATATCGGCGACACGGTGGCAGTCATGTATCTCGGCAGAATAGTCGAGACAGCTCCTGTAAAAATATTTTTTTCCAATCCCTATCATCCCTACTCAAAGGCTCTCTTGTCAAATGTTTTAAAACCGGGTATCCGAAAAGGCGACCCGATTATTCTTCAAGGCGAGATCCCGTCCATTCAGCATCCTCCCGAAGGTTGTCCGTTTTATACAAGATGCCCAAGCAGGCTTTCTGTATGTAAAAAAAATATGCCGGACAGAAAAATACTTGCCAAAGGGCATGAGGTATTATGCCATCTTTTTTAATAAAACGTACAATCACAGCCATTCTGGTTCTTTTTGGAGCAACATTTTTGACCTATGCCATGATGATGTTTGCCCCGGGTGACGCAGCAACGGAAATAGCCGTGGCGAGGTATGGAGATGAAGCCGGAATAGATAAAGCCACCCTGGAATGGATAAAAAAAAAGGAAGGATTGGATAAACCTTTTTTATATCAATACCTTTTCTGGCTGAAACATGTGGCGGCTTTTGATTTGGGAAAGTCTTTGGTTGAAGAAGCAGATGTTCTGGAACTTATCAGCGCCGGTTTTTCAAAAACATTCACACTTGCTGTTGCTGCAATTCTTATAGCTTTTTTGATATCAGTTCCCCTGGGCATCCTTGCCGGTATAAAACAGGGAACCTGGATTGATTCTGCAGGTGTGACGGTTGCAGCAATAGGGATTTCCATGCCCAATTACTGGCTTGGACTTTTGCTGATTATTGTTTTCAGCGTAAAACTGCAATGGCTTCCGGCTTTTGGCCGGGGCGGCTGGGAGCATATAGTACTTCCGGCCATTACGCTGGGCACAGCATTGACTGCTTATACCACGCGAATGTTACGTTCCGCTATTATCGAAACATTAGGAGCAGAATATCTCATTGCGCTCCGTGCCAGGGGAGTTGTCAGGCCATATTTGGTTGCAAAACATGTTTTAAAAAATGCACTGATACCGGTTATAACTGTTGTCGGGATTGAATTCGGCATGATCTTGGAAGGGGCTGTGATAACTGAAACTGTTTTTGGATGGCCTGGCCTGGGTGACCTTTTAGTCAGCGCAATCAGTAACAGAGATTATCCCCTGATCCAGGGACTGGTGCTTTTTTCAGCAGCAATCTTTGTTTCGATTAATTTTATGGTAGATATCATCTGTCGATATCTTGATCCCAGGATTCGTTTATCATGAAAAAAAAAGATTTTTGTCATCAATATAAAATCATAAATCCCTTTTGGAAAAAAGCATTAAAAAAACCTTTTCTTGGGTTTTCCGTAATAATTATTTTTGTGGTCTTTTTTGCAGCAGCATTCGGTCCCTTTATAGCGCCCCATGATCCGATTAAAACAGATCTTTCTTTGAGGCTTGCCCCTCCCAGCCTTAAATATCCTTTGGGAAATGATTCTTTGGGGAGGTGCCTGTTCTCACGTATTTTATGTGGCGCCCGGGCCTCAGTCGGACTTAGTCTCGCAGCCGTGGTCATTTCTTCCGTTTTTGGGATAATTATAGGGCTTATATCAGGTTTTCTCGGAGGATTTGTTGATGAGTTTTTTATGAGAATTGTGGATATTTTTCTTTCTTTTCCTGAAATGGTGGCTGCAATGGCTGTGGCGGGGATACTTGGGCATGGAACCTTTAATCTTGTTTTTGCCCTTGCCCTTGCAGGCTGGATGCGTTACGCAAGACTCACAAGAGGGATCACCCTTTCTGTAAAAGAACAGGATTATGTTAAATCGGCCATGATCTCCGGAGTCTCAAAAAAAGCTATTATATTTCGCCATATTTTCCCTGCCAACATTCCTTCGCTCATTGTTTTAATTACAATAGGGTTGGGAAAAGCGCTGCTTGGAGTCTCGGCATTAGGATTTCTTGGATTCGGTGTGCAGCCTCCATATCCGGAATGGGGAACTCTTCTCATGGAAGGGAAAGATTATGTTTTAAGCGCATCACATCTTGCATTATATCCGGGAATAGCAATTATGCTCACTGTTTTATCTTTAAACCTTTTGGGAGATGGCCTTAGAGATATGTATGATTAGTCTTTTCATTTCTTTTAAGCCATGCTCAGTTCGAGTTTGTGTTTTATTTTTTTCCATCCTGGAATTACGGAATCAAGCAGCTTGTAGAATTCGGAACTATCCCGATTGAATTAATATTCTTCGTTCAAATACAATCGTACTGTACATAAGTTTTCCCCTGATGTCTATAGGCAATTGAAAATATGCTGATTATAACGGATTTTGGGGAGACCATAATTTGGTCATTTTTTAATACAAAACCTTATTATGCAAGACTTTGTGTTGATAATTATTGGGAGCTTATTCTGCATCACAGTGCA
>JAGGWL010000153.1 GCA_021157555.1 Deltaproteobacteria bacterium
GCTTTACCGTCAAGCGTGGAAGAATATTCGGCCTGCTCGGTAAAAAACGGAGTAGCGTCATAATATCCGAGTTTATGATTGCCTTAAAGAATCCGTTTTGAATTATTTAGACACTGAATGAATATTAAAAGCAATTACATTATCAAAATTCATACTATTATATTTTTATTGTTTTTTCTTTCCGGTGTTTCCAGCTTGATATATGAAGTAGTATGGATGAGAATGTTGGTTCTTGTCTTTGGGGACACTGTTTTTGCAGTGAGCACAATTCTAACTTCGTTTATGTCAGGACTTGCTTTAGGTAGTTTCTATTTTGGCAAGCTTTCAGATAAAATTAAAAAACCTTTAACTATTTATGCGTTTTTAGAAATAGGGACTGGCATATATGTTGTTTTGATGATTCTTCTTTTTCCAGAATTGGACAACATTTATATCCTTATGCATAGATACATGCCAAAAAACTTTTATGTCCTTTCTTTGTTGAAGTTTTCCTTGTGTTTTCTAATTATTCTTGTTCCTACCACTTTTATGGGAGGAACATTACCCCTTGTAAGCAAGTTTATAGTAAAGAGATTAAGGTGGCTCGGAAAAGAGGTAGGCGGCTTGTATGGAATTAATACCTTCGGCGCTGTTTTTGGCTGTATTTTAACCGGATTTTTTCTTATAGAGTCAGTTGGCATAACAGCAACTATCTGCATTGCATCCTTTATAAATTTCAGTATAGGAATTGTTGCTTATTTCTTGAGTGAAAGGTTTGGTGTTTTTGAGAAAGAGGAAGGTTTAGTAGTATTAAACCAAACAGAGGATGCAAAACATAACATCTATTATCTAATATTGATTGCCTACGGCCTGTCTGGGTTTGCAGCTTTGGCTTATGAGGTTGCCTGGATGAGGCTTTTTTCTTTGATGTTTTATACCACTGTTTATGCCTTTAGTATAATGCTTGCTATATATTTGTGTGGCATAGCATTGGGGAGTTTTTTATTTGGCAGACTTGCAGACAAGATTAAGAACCCATTGTTTTTATTTGGGATAGTAGAGGTGGCAATTGGTTTTTGGGTCATATTTACATTACCCCTCTTCTCCTTTTTTCCCTCTTTTATCAGTGTTTCTGCTCACTCCTTTTTGAAGCATATCGCCATAAAAGTTTTTCTTTCTGTTTTAATTATGATTATCCCCACCGTTCTTATGGGAGCAACTTTCCCTTTAGTGAACAAGATATGCACCTTGAATATAAAAAGGATAGGACGGAATGTCGGTAGTCTGTATTCTTTAAATACTGTGGGATGTATATTTGGTTCTTTTATATGCGGTTTTATCTTAATTCCTGCAGTGGGTTTGCAAAAAGCTATTTTCTGTATTGCAGCTTTAAATATAGCAATTGGCGCTATGCTGTTTTGGTTTCATAAGCTTAAGTATTTTTTACTTTTAGCAGTCATTGTGACTGCTGGAATTGCTATTTTAATTAGTCCCAATAATATAGTGCAGGATGTGTGTGCAAAAGGGTCGTGCTTAGGAGAAAGATTGGTCTATTTCAATGAAGATATTGATACTACCGCTATGGTGTTCAAGAATAGCATAACCGGCGGCAAGCGAATGATGGTGAACACCAATCAATATGTAGGGGAAAACTCACCCCGAATGATGAGGCTTCAAAAATGGCAAGCTCACCTGCCACTTCTGCTTCATCCTCATCCTGAACATGTTTTAATAATAGGAATGGGCACGGGTATCACCGCCTCTTCAGCAACTCTTTATGATGTGGATTTGACAATATGTGAAATCTCTCCAGCTATATTGAAAGCATCTGCATATTTTTTAAAAGAAAACAGAAACATTTTAGCCAATCCCAACTGCAAAATTGTAAAGGACGATGGAAGAAATTACCTTCTGGCTTCTCAAAGAAAGTATAATGTTATTATGGGTGATCTGTATAATGCTGCAAATGCAGGAGTGGCAAATCTTTATACAAAACAGTATTATCAGCTATGTTTGAGACATCTTACAGATAATGGGCTTATGTGTCAGTGGGTTTCTTTAAAGGATTTTCCGGAAAAAGATCTAAAGGCGGTTATCGCCACCTTCCATTCTGTTTTTCCCCATACGACAATATGGTTTGCTTTGCCGGATGTAATAGCCATAGTTGGAACAAAGAAAGAATTAAAAATAGACCTGAGGCTACTCAATAAAAGGCAGCACGAAAAAGGCGTAAAGAATGAGTTGAAGGAAATAGGCTTGGATAATCCCTTTGATTTATTAAGTCACTTTTTAATGAATGAGAAAGACTGTGATGATTATGTTGGAAATATCAAAGTTATCAGTGATAACCATCCATATATAGAATTTTCTATACCAAAAAGTTTGCATTACCTTTACTTTAGAGAAGAAATGGCAAGAACACTACTGCATCTGTACGATGCAAGAACCCCTCTTGTTACCAATGAAAGTCATTTGAGCCCTATAGAAAAGAGGCTTTTAATGTTTTTTAAAGCAAAGGGAAGAATGTTTCTGGCAAGGATTCTTGAGATTCGGGGACTTACAAATGCAGCAATAAGTGAATACAGAAGGGCTTTATCTGTTCATCCTGAAGATAAGGATGCAGCCTTTATGCTTAAATGTTTAACTGAAGACCAGGAAACCATTGAATGTGCCATAAGAAAAGAGATTGAGGAAAAAGGCGATGCTTCGTCTTATGGTCTTCTCGCCTCTTTTCACCTGCGCAAAGGTATGGTTGATAAGGCTATAGCGGAATACAAAAAAGCCATGGGGATAAGTAAAGATATTACAGAACTTCACTATGGATTGGCTAAGGCTTATGAAAGAAGACAGCTGCAAGACAAGGCAGAGTTTGAATATAAAAAAGCTATTGAGATTGAAAAGGGTTTTGCTAAAGCTTACATTGGATTGGGCAACATCTATGGAAAAAGAGGGCTTTATAATAAAGCCATTATAAATTTAAAGACGGCAATCAAACTCAATCCAAAAAATGCAGATGCACATCTGATTCTGGGGTTTGTTTATCGCAGGTGTGGCAGATTTGATTTGTCACTTAAAGAATATAACAGGGCATTTAAGATTGCTCCTTACAGTTTGGTGGCTAACTATGAATTGGGAAAAACCCTTTTAAAAATAAACCGAGTAGATGAAGCCATTGTAAGGTTTAAAAGGACAATAGAGATTAATCCTGATATCCCGAACATACATTCTGACCTCGCTAAAGCCTTGGCCATCAGAGGCAAGAGGCTTTGATTATTTTGAATTTAATTTTCTGATTGATAAATTAGATTTATCTATTATAATTAGGTTATTAAAACTATTCCTTAAGAGGCGGTTTATGCATAATCCGATTGAAGTAAAAAATCTTTATCATAGTTATGGCAAACATGTCATTTACGAGGATTTGAACTTCAGCGTAGAACAGGGAAAAATTTTTGGTCTGCTCGGTAAAAACGGGGTAGGGAAAACTACACTGATCAATATATTGATGGGTTTTTTGCGTCCGACTTCCGGTAGTTGCCTGGTGCTGGGTGAAGATTCCCACAATTTATCCCCTGAAACGCGAAGGAAGGTCGGTCTCCTCCATGAGGGTCATCTGGCGTATGAATTTATGACGATTGCACAGGCCGAGAGGTATTATTCAGGTTACTATCACGGCTGGAATCGAAAGTGGTATTATGAATTGATTGACATGATGAGTCTTTCTCACGACCATAAGATATCAAAGATGTCCTGCGGGCAACGTTCTCAGGTCGTGCTGGGTCTGATACTTGCGCAAAATCCGGAGCTTATGATACTGGACGATTATTCGATGGGATTGGACGCGGGATATCGCAGACTTTTTCTGGACTACCTGACTGAATATGTAGCAAATGGCGAGAAGACTGTCTTTGTCACTTCCCATATCGTACAGGATCTGGAAAAACTGGTGGATGATATCATCTTTATCAGAAAAGATGGTTATCTGCTGCAGACATCGTTAATAGAGTTCATGGACAACTTCAAACAATACCGTTTTAAAAATAGCAAGGGCGTGAAACTGCCTGAACAAGACGACATTATCAAGAATGTTGAAATTATTGGGAACAAAGTCTCCGTATATGCTTTCGAATCAAAAGAACCGGTCAGGAAATATCTGATGAAAAAAAATGTTGAAGTGGCAAATTTAGAAGAAGTCCCCATGACCCTTGAAGATGCCTTTATCGGATTAATGGGGAAATATTAAAAGAGTGTTTATGAGCACTTCAACATTTTATAAAGAATGGCTGAAAATACGATATTATGTTTTGGGGGCATTTGTTTTTAATGTCCTCTTTTTTGTTTATCTTTTTTTTGATATTAGAGAACCCTTTATAAATGATCCACCAATTATGGCCTGGAATAGTGCTATCCATATCCACACACTCTTTTATGCGAAGGTAAAATACCTGTTACTTGCCACTGGCATAGTGATTAGTTTAGCGCAGTTTATTCCTGAAATAACAAAAAACAGACTGAGGTTATCCCTTCATTTACCGGTAAGAGCAGATTTGCTTATCCTTTCCTATATATGTGTCGGTCTGTCTGCTGTTATTGCTATTGGTGTTGTCGATATAATCCTCTTTTATACCATAATCACAAAGTTTTTCCCGCATGAGGTCTCATGCAGTGCCTTGTTAACAGCTTTGCCATGGTTTTTTTCTGGCCTCATTGCCTATCTGGCAACAATGCAGGTGATAATTGAGACAAGCTGGAAAAGACGAATATTTTATAGCATTATCTTTTGCGGCTTCGTTGGTCTCTTTTTCATGAGCAATGAATACAGCAGCTATATTCATGTAACAGGAAAACTGTTTCTTATATCACTCTTATTTGTCCCTGCGGTTTTTCTGCCTGTTTATCGTTTCAGGAATGGAGTGGAATGATGGCAGCGAGATTATCACGCTATGCAGTCATTATAATTTCCATATGTATTATGGCTGTTTATATACCCCATTTCTATTGGAAGGTATTTGGGGCCTTTAAATGGAGAACGCTTCTCTTTTACAGTCCCACGCATAAAAATTTTGTCTACAAAGAGATAAAAATCGCGCATCGTTTTCAATACGGAGACGAAACAGGTAAAATATATAATGAGAAAGAACTTGAAGAAATTTTACCCTTTCTCTACTGGAGAAACCTAGAAAAAAAAGGGAAAATTCCCATTATCATTGATGGAAAGACATATGATGAAGATACAATAAAGAAAAACCGCCAGTGCTTTGAATTGATGCCCAAGATGTTTCCGGACAAGCACCCTCAAATACAACTCTATCCCCTGTTTGATACAAAGAAAGATGAGGCACTACTTAAATTTCCAAAAGAGATGTTTAGAATAACAGATAAGCAGATGGAATTTATCACTGCCTCAACTAATATGATAGATGAGCACTTAAGTAAGGTATTCACCAATGCATTGATAAATAAAGGCTTTGTATTCCCTGCGAGGCTGATTGCTGGCAAGCCAACCTGTATGAAGCCCTTTGATGAGGGATACTTTATCGTTGACAGTAAAAAAAGGGTATTTCATCTCAAGCATGTTGATAACAAACCCGTCTGCATTAAAACCCATATCCCAGAGAATATCGGAATAC
>JAGGWL010000090.1 GCA_021157555.1 Deltaproteobacteria bacterium
AGTTTGTTGTAGAGGTGCTTGTATCTGTTTTTCATAAATCTCCTGACAATGCTGCAATAATTATGTTGAATGTTCACAAGCAGGGGATCGGTGTATGCGGAATATATACATATGATGTGGCTGAAACCAAGGTGAGAATTGTTGAAACATTGGCCAGGGAAAAAGAGTTTCCTCTCAAATGTACTATGGAGAAAGAGTAGGATAAAGGTAGCGGATAATGATAAGTAAGGAACTTGGCGTCACGCTGGGCCTCGCAGTTAAAGAGGCTAAAAAGAGGCACCATGAGTATGTTTGTGTTGAACATTTACTCTTTGCAATTCTCCACGATAGCGTGGGTATTGATATTATAGATAATTGCGGCGGGGATGTTGATCATTTGAAAAATCTGCTGGAAAAATTTTTCAGAGCAAAAATAGAGCCTCTTGAAGACACCTATTATTTACTGCAGCAAACTATCGGCTTTCAAAGGGTTATACAAAGAGCTGTGAATTACGCACGTTCAGCCGGAAAAGAGGCTGTCAGTGTTTCAGATGTTCTGGTGTCGATTTTTTACGAAAAGGAATCCCATGCCTTATATTTTTTAAAAGTATCCGGCTTAAAGCGCATTAATCTTCTCTATTATATCTCGCATGAGACAACGGAAGATTTTGGCAAAACAGAGCAGAGTGCTTCCGCAAAGACAGGCAAGACCAAAATAAAGAAAAAGAAAAAAGATCCTTTGGAGGCGTTTACTATTGATCTTGCAGGCAGAGTTGCGCTTGGAAAACTGGATCCTTTAATAGGCCGTGAACCGGAACTGGAGCGTACTATTCAGGTACTTTGTAGAAGACGCAAAAATAATCCGGTTTTTGTGGGAGATCCAGGAGTCGGTAAAACAGCAATGGCAGAAGGTCTGGCCCTCAAGATTTTTTCGGGCAACGTTCCTGACTTGCTGAAGGATGTGAGCATATATTCTCTCGACCTTGGAGCATTACTGGCTGGAACCAAATTCAGGGGTGACTTTGAGCAACGCCTGAAAGACGTTTTGGCTTCGCTTGAAAAAAAGAAGAATGGAATCCTTTTTATAGATGAAATTCATACCATTGTGGGAGCAGGCGCTACAAGCAGTGGTTCAATGGATGTTTCCAATATCCTTAAACCATCTCTTTCAACAGGTGATTTACGTTGTATCGGGTCAACAACATATGAAGAGTATAAAAATCATTTTGAAAAAGATCGCGCTCTTGCAAGACGTTTTGAGAAGATAGAAATACCTGAGCCGTCAGTAGATCAGACCTTCAAGATTTTAAAAGGTCTGCGTGGGGCATACGAGAAACACCATGGAATTATTTATACCGACCCTGCCCTTAAGGCCGCATCAGAGCTGTCCGCCAAATATTTGAATGACCGTTATCTTCCGGATAAGGCCATAGATGTTATGGATGAAGCCGGGGCTTATGTGAGGCTTAAAGGAAACTCCAGAAGAAAGAAGATACATACTAAAGATATAGAGAAGATTGTTGCCAAAATGGCCAGAATTCCTTCCTTAAATGTTTCTACTTCGGATAAAACTGATCTTGAAAATCTGGATGCGCGGATGAAGAAGGTTGTATTTGGTCAGGATGAGGCAGTTAATTTGCTTGTTACTTCCATTAAACGTTCACGTGCAGGACTTGCCCGCCCGGACAGCCCGACCGGATCTTTTTTATTCACGGGGCCTACCGGAGTCGGTAAAACCGAGGCGGCCAGGCAGCTTGCAATAATGCTGGGCGTCAAATTTTTGCGTTTTGACATGAGTGAATATATGGAAAAGCATGCAGTAGCACGCCTTATCGGAGCGCCCCCAGGCTACATAGGCTTTGATCAGGGGGGGCTTTTGACGGATGGCATAAGAAAGCAGCCTTACAGCGTTTTGCTTCTTGATGAAATGGAAAAAGCTCATCCTGATATATTTAACATCATGCTTCAGGTTCTGGACCATGCCACACTCACTGATAGCAACGGCAGGGAAGCAGACTTTAGAAAAGTTATAATTATAATGACCTCTAATGTGGGCTCAAGAGAAATGGCCTCACAAACCATAGGCTTCGGGAAATCAAAGTTTGATACAGAAAGTAAAGGCAAAAAAGCGATTAAACGTTTTTTTACCCCTGAATTCAGGAACCGCCTTGATGGCATCATTAATTTTAATCCTCTGGACGTGGAAATAATGGAAAAGGTCGTGGACAAGTTTATTGCAGATATCCAGGATCAACTTGCAGTAAAAAAAGTTTCCCTCAGTCTTTCAAGCAGCGTCAGAAGGTGGCTTGCTGAAAATGGCCATGACCCGCTGTACGGAGCCAGACCACTTGACAGGCTGCTCCAAAAAGAAATAAAGGACATCCTCTCCGACCAGATTCTGTTCGGTCAGTTGGAAAAAGGGGGTAACGTTTATATAGATCTTAAAGATGACAAGCTTGCTTTTTCTTATAACAGGCATGCCTTGTCTCTACCACTTTAGGCATTTTCATATAAAAATTCTTTGACAATAAACCATAAGGTATGTATTTTTTGTACATAACGTACGTTAAGGGGGCATCATGCTTAATACAGTTTCTACGGCTGAAGCCAGAAAAAAATTTGCTGAAATCGTAAACAAGGTTGCATATGGAAAAGAGCCAGTTGTGTTGACTCGCCGGGGCGAGGAAATTGCAGCCTTGATTTCAATGGAAGAATTGGAATTGCTTCAACTTATTGAAGATCATATTGATATTGAAGATGCGAGGAAAGCTATAGAAGAGCCTGGTACGAACATTGTGGCTGAAAAATTTTGGAAAGAGTTGGGGTTCTAATTCGTGGGATATTCTGTTGAGTTCAGACCAGCCGTTTTGAAGAGCATGAAAAGACTTCCCAAAAAAGAGCTAAGGCGAATTAAAAAGAAAATAGTTGATCTTGCTGCAAATATGCCTGACCCGACTACTACCAAAATGAAAGGAAACAATGCTTTTCATAAAATTCGTGCTGGTGTTTATCGGATAGTTTATGAAATTCATGAAGATCGGCTTGTAATCCTTGTCGTAAAAGTCGGCCACCGCAAAGACGTTTATAAACGACTACTATAATTTCCCACCTTTATGCAAAATTTGTTGAAAAAACTTGTCATTGCTTTTGGAGTGGCCGTTGTTCTAAGTTTTATATTACTTGGTTCAGGTCTGCTCTATTTAAACAGCCGATATGCCCTGGATTTGATTGAGGCCCGGATTAATCGGAAAATCAACGGTGAAATCAGCATTCAACAGCACCGTTTGGCAATTTTTCAGGGTAGTCTTGAGCTGGAAAACTGCATACTTAAAGGAGCTGCTGCCAGGCAGCTCGCCGGTTTTAAATTTTTGCGTGTGCAGTGGTCATGGAAAAAATTTTTAGACAGAACAATCCTGTTGAACACGATTATTATCAAAGAGCCCTGGGTTAAGGTCAAAATCAACAAAAAGGGTAACCTTGACCTTGCAGAGGCCTTGCAAGCCATCACTCCACAACCCAAAAAAACTGAAAAAGCAGTTTCAAAAGAAAATCCCTGGAATATTATAATTGACGATCTGAAGCTCAGTAGTGGAAGCTTTTATGCCACAAGCGCACCAAACTCCATGCAAGCAAAACTCCGGGGAATCAACCTGTCAGGCAATGTAAATTTTCTTTTACGTCAGGGAGAGCTGTTTCTTAAAATAAATCGGACAAAAATAGATACTCCCCGGGTTACTCCTCTTCTGCAAAAAATCTGGTTAAAAGCCAAATTTGATAAAAATCGTTTAGCCCCCTTTTCCTTTAATGCCTGCCTGGGAACAACCTGTTTTTCTTTAAAAGGAACGATTGGCAGTATTTTTTCCATGCCGGAGCTTGATCTTATTGCGGAAATTTCAGGTGGTGATCTGGCTGAAATTCAAAAAAATTTGCATTTACCCACAAATTTTAGCGGTCAGGCTATTATGCAAGGAGTATTAAAAGGGACGCTTGAAAATCCGGCAGGAACCCTTCAGCTTGATTATTCCGGCGGAAAACTCGGCGATTTTCCTGTGGGAAAAGCTGTTGCTAACCTGGCGCTGGATAACCGACTCCTATCGGTAAGGCGGTTTAATGTCGCTATAGCCGGTGGAAAAATTGATTTAGCAGGGCAGATAGATTTAAAAACTGCCATGGTTGCACAGGATCAAAAATTATTTAAATTTTCTAACTTATTTTTAGACCTGAACAAGATTGCCTGTCAGTTTGATCTTAAAGCGGAAAATCTTCAAGCAGACCGCTTATTAAGAAGAAAGGATCTTAAAGGAGAATGTCAGATAGCGGCAAAACTCTCTGGCTCTCTGCAGCAACCAAACGCAAATTTATTAATAAAAGCCCACAATTTTTCTTTTGCCTTGAATGACCATCAGATAAAGATTGATGGAGACCTGAATTTTAATCTCAATGGCTTTTATAACCTTAAAACAAAAGATTTTAAAGCTGCTTTGCTGTTTCAGGATACAGATCCTGGCGTTTATCTGGCGGCAGCCGGCCTAAAAGAGTTAAGTGGTCGGCTCACCGGTAAAATAGAAGCAACAGGTAATGCTGACCAGCTTGACGGTATCAAGGCCAAAGTTGATCTATCTGATATCAAGCTGTTTTTGAAAAATAAACCCCTGCTGAATTCCAATAGCTTTAAGGCAAATTATCAAAACAAAACATTTTCAATCTCGCAGGGCAAGTTTTTCCTTCTCAAAAATGGCTGGTTGACCCTGAGCGGAGCTGGTAAGCTCCAGGGGTCTCTGGCATTTTCGTTAGATGGCTTGATTCCATTAAAGGCCGCCTATTTTTTTATAAAGGAACCTGAGGAACTTGAAGGTAATCTGCATATTTCAGCCACACTTCGGGGCCTACTGCCTCAGCCTGAAATCAGCGCGGCCATTGGGCTCGAAAATGTTGGGATGCTTATACCGGTTATAGAGCAACAACTTGGAAATATAAACGGTACTATTTTGCTGACACCCGGGCAACTTGAAATAAAAAAGGCTATTACCGGGCAAATGGATGAAGGACGTTTTGAGCTGACAGGTTCACTTGGGCTGGAAAAATGGCAGCCTCAAAAGGCCGATTTTTTGCTGACCGCACATAAAATACCGTTAGAGGTTCCTGACTTGCTGGATCTGGTTTTTAACACCTCCCTCTCTATCAAAGGAACAAAAGACAACCAGGAAATCAAAGGAGATGTGATTCTTTTGGATGGGACCTATTATAAAGACGTAAAGTTGAATCTTTTGCAAGGTATCAGTCAAAAAAAACGAAAAGTCAAACCGCCTTTCCAAAATTATGATCAATCCATATTCAATAATTTAAAACTGGACATAGCTTTAAAATCCCGCAGCCCCTTTAAGGTAGATAATAATCTGGCAAAGTTGAGTCTTACTCCGGATCTTCATTTAGCAGGAACTGTAAAACGGCCATTAATCAGCGGTCGTGCCAGGGTTGATTCAGGAAAAATAATATATCGGAAAAAAAATTTTATTGTACGCAAAGGAGTGGTTGATTTTGTCAACCCTTATAAATTAGTTCTGGAGCTGGATATTTTGAGTGAAGTCAATATCCGAACCTGGAAAATTTATCTGAAAGTTTCAGGTACGCCTGAAGATTTGCTTCTTACCCTGAGATCTGATCCTCCTGAAGAAGATGAAGATGTTTTATCCTTACTGCTATTTGGCAAGACCTCCCAGGAGCTGATAGAGGACAAGGGCAACGTTTCAAAATCAACCCAGCAACTGCTGGCTGAATTAATTGAGGGCATCCTGGGTGAGGATATTAAAAAAATAGCCGGCATTGACATTCTGGAAGTGGAAACCACTGATGGCGTTGAAGAGGAGGAGTTTGACCCAGAGCGGGTTGAAGTCACTGTGGGGAAAAAATTATCCAGACGCCTGACTGTTAAATATGCTGTGGAATCAAAAAACGACGAGCTGAACCAGAAAGCGATTTCAGAGTATCAATTTTTTGATCAGATCTTTGTCAACGGGTTTCAGGATGACCGGGGAAATTATGGCGGAGGCCTGATACTTAGGATCGAATTCAGATAATGAGTTTTAAAACACACTTGTATATTGGTTTTTTCTGTTTTTTAATTCTTGTTTTTTGGGGAGCAAGAGATTCGGCTGTTTCGGCATCAAGCGTTAGGGCAAATGATAGTTTCCCTGCAATTCTTTCACAAATCAGGGTGATAATAAAAGACGGCCGCACTAAAAAAGCCTATAAGAAAGCCTATTATAAAAAGATGGTAAAACATCTGATCTTTTTACAGGAAGGCCAGGTTTTTACAGCCAAAAAATTACAAACCTCCATAGAAGCCTTAAAAGCCTCCAAGCAGTTTCATACTATTCAAACTGAAAGTGAAGCAGGCCTCCAGGGTCTTATCCTGACTTTTACCCTGACCCCTTTCCGAAGAATTAAAGATATCCGGATTCAGGGCAATTATCCTCTTTTTAAGCATGAAGTTCTGGATGTAATGACCATTTATGCAGGTGATGCTTATGTAAAAGAGGTTCTCTTGCAACAGGCTGGTCTGATATCCGCGCGCTATCTCCAAGAGGGCTATTTTGCGCCTCAGGTTTCTGTGAAGGCAAAGCAGGATTCTGAAGATGGAAATTATAATGTTTATATTAAAATCAACAAGGGTAGCCACCTTGTTCTTAAAAAACTGAAAATCAAAGGGAATAAGGCTTTTTCCACTGCTGCCTTAAAACGCAAAATGAGTGTCTGGCGGTCATCTCTTGCCGGAGCATACGGCCGATTCAGTGAATTGCGCTTAAAACGAGATATTAAACGCCTGACCGCCTTTTATCGGAAAAAGCATTATCCGGATGTGACCATCAGCCATAAAATTAAAACCAGCACATCTGAAAAGTATCTATCAGTCAGCCTTTCAATAAACGAAGGTGATCGCTATGGCATCAATTTTAAAGGAAATCACAAATTTTGGGCGATGACTTTGAAAAAAGATCTGACACTTTTTAAAACAGGTAACCCTAATGACAGGGGCATTAAAAAAAGTATTAAAAATATCAAAACCCGTTACCGGCAGGCGGGATATTTGTCAACCGGGATCAGGGTTGATGAAAAAAGAGATAAAGAAAAAATAGATAAAGAGCAACCAGGAGTATGCAAGGTCTGTTTTTTAATTGAGGAGGGGCCATGTTCCATTGTGGCCTCCGTAAAGGTTGACGGCAACAAGCAGATTGATCAGAAAACACTAAACGCCCAGATATTGACCAGGTCTCCCAGCCTCTTGCATAAGGGAATTTTTGTACCGGAAATTCTGGATAAAGACCTCTTTTCCATCAAATCTCTTTATTTAGAACAGGGCTTTTTAAAATCACATATCCAAAAAGAGATTAAATTCAGCGAAGATAAAAAAAATGTTTTTATTCAGATTCGGATTGACGAAGGAGTTAAAACTCTAATCTCTTCACTTAAGATAACCGGTTTAAGTGCAGTCTCCACTAAAAAAGCCTTATCAGTGCTAAATTTAAAGCAAGGGGCGCCCTTTCGGAAATATATGCTTAGAAACGATGAAAATGCCCTAATGGCTTTGATCTCTGAAAAAGGCTATCCCCATATTAAGGTAAAAAGCCAGATAATATTTTCCCCGGATAACTCCTCTGTGGATGTGCAATATCAGATTATAGAGGGTCTCCCTGTTAATTTCGGTGAACTTTTTATAAGCGGCAACCTTAGAACTCGTGATAAGGTCATCCGTAAGGAGTTCAAGATTGCTCCCGGTGAGACATTTTCATTAAAAAAAGTCCACGAAGGTCTGCGCCGTATTCGCAATATGGATATTTTTAATTCAGTTCAATTTCAGACCATTGGATTAAAAGAAAATGCTGATGAAGTTAGTTTGTGTGTAGCAGTCGAAGAGCGTAAACCCTTTTTTTGTGAGCTTGCCGGTGGCTATGAAAGTGACCGGGGCTGGTTTGGCAGGACTAAAAATGGAGATCATAACCTGCTGGGACTGAATAAAGATGGCTGGGTTACAGGCGAAGTAAGTGAGACAGGTTTTCGGGTTGAAACCGGAATTACAGATCCCGGGTTTCTTGGCTCCGGGGTTAGATCGGATTTAGATATTTTTATTGATCAAAAAGAGGAGTTTAACCAGGATTTCGGCATTCGTACTTTTGGAACATCTTTAGGCTTTTCACGCCGAATGTACAAGTATTTCCATACAGGTTTAAATTTTCGTTTTGAAAACCGTAAACAATATGCGACCGGTCAAAACAGAGAAGAGGGAGATGCCTTTGACTCCCGCAGCATTTTAGTTGTAACGCCTTTAATTCGTTATGATTCGCGTGATTCATTTATCCGTCCGCGTCAAGGAATCCTGGCAAATTTTACCCTGGATATATCCAAAGGAATACAAAATTCTATGGACGATTTTTCAAAATACTGGCTTGATCTGCGTTTCTACAAAGCCGTCCATGAAAGAGTTACTCTTGCCTGGACGGGCAGAATCGGTCATATTGATCCATTTCAGCCTGATAGTAATATTCCTGATGATCAGCTTTTTTTTCTGGGCGGTACTAACACTATCCGCGGCTTTGATGAAAACATGCTCTATTATGACGACCAAGACGACCCTCTGGGTGGCCGGACAAGCATTAGTACCAGTCTGGAAGCCCGAATTGACATTGGATCTCATTTTGAGCTGACCACTTTTTTTGATACAGGAAAAATACAGAATATAAAAAACAGCAATCATTTTGACGGATTTCGTTCTTCCATCGGCTGTGGTCTGAGATATATAACTCCCATAGGC
>JAGGWL010000344.1 GCA_021157555.1 Deltaproteobacteria bacterium
CTGCACATACTGCTCTGAATTGATGGGGCCTATCCAGATGACGATAGGCAATGCGTGGAATGGAAAAGCTTTTGATGATGTCGAGGTCCTTACAGGAAAGATTCGTCGCCCCACTCCGGAAATGAAACATACAATCCTTTTAGGTCAATGTCAGGTCAAATTAAATAAAGATAATAAGGATATAAAAAATCGAATTCTTGTACCAGGCTGTCCGCCAAAAATTGATAAACTTATTGCAGGGCTAAAGGAATCCGGCATTGAAGTCGATCCTGCTGTTTTTGAAAATCTTGATATGGCTCCTGGTCTTTTCATGAAACGCTACAAAGGAAAAACTGAATTTTCTCAAAAATTTTACCGAACCAGTTAGAAGCAACCCTGACTTTATATCTTTACGTTCCTGTTCCTGATGAACGGGAACGTAATAACTTCACTATGATAACTCCTTTTTTACACTCTTAATCCTTAAATATATTTGTTCAGCAATTGGCTCCATCTTTTTCAGCGTTTTTAATGCGTATTCTTTATCTGTCTGTTTTTTCCCAATCAGCGTTGTGATATTCGAATGATCAATGCTGTTTGCATGAAACTGATCTACAAGCGCCTTGTAATAACTATTCGATGCTGCATCAATAAATTTAAAAAAATATTGAAATTTAAGGTTCTCTTGATAGTTAATAAAATGAAAAATGACCGCTTTTTCTGTTTCCTGTTTAATGCGGAAAACAGCTTTTTTCAGGGCAAGAGCCTCTTCTTTTTTATCTTGAGTCTCTTTTTTGAAGATTTTCTTGATAAATTTGATAAAATTATAAAATCCAAGGCGCATTATTGCTTCTGTTTTTATTTTAGCGGAAAAATGCATGTGGGCGACTACAGGAGGAACTATTAAGCCTTCTCCCGCTTTTATAGAATCAAAACCAGGAAAAGCTATATTTCCCCCTTTTGTATCCATGCTGTTTATCCCAAAATCCGACAAGCCATTGGTATATTTAAGCAGGGCATCCTTAACCATTGTTTCATAGGGAACTGCAACAGATTCGAGTTGTTTTTCAATATATCTTTCTTTCTCTTTTATAAATCTGATCACTTCAGGATTGAGCCTCTCAGCCATAAAAGCATCTATTTCCATCTTGAAATCTTGAAAAACCAGATAAAGTGTGTTGGCAAAACCATTTAAATCAAGATTTTTTTCATATTTTTCATACACCAGTCTGTATTTTTTGATAAAGTTTATCAGATCCCCGATAACATTTCCGGACCGGCTGTTAAAAAATCTATCTACCTCTATCCTGATCTCTTTTTTGGTTGTTTGTACTGCTCCGGATAAGGTGCTTTTAATCATATCCTTAATCCGGCTCATCTTTTCCTGATTTTCTTTTAATCCTTTGATTATTTTTTTAGCGTTTGATGAGTCTTGACCAAGAATTTTCTGGTTTATGCAAACATAGTTTTTTATACCCGCTGCAATTATTCCAAAACGTTCAATATGGTTTTTTAAAAGAAGGGAATAACGTTCCTGGGTAAGTTTTTTTGTAAAAGATGCTTCAAAAGACTCTGTTCCCCTGTTGGAGAATTCATAAAATTCTTTATCCCCTTTCCATTGATTGAGCTTGGCAAGTTCTTTTTCTTTTAAACCATTCCTGGAGGCTGAATTGCTATTTATGGATTTAAAAAGATTCAAAAGGGCAGAAAAAGAGTATACTTCAGGATGATTTAAAAAAATTGAAAGTTCTTTTTTAATATTTTTTATTAATTGAGTGAGATCTGTAATTGTATCGTGCTCATTGAAATCACAATTAATAACAAAAATCATATTATCCATTATGCCCATTTTTTTAATAATGGATAAAAATTTAATATCAGCCTGTCTTAATCCGGTTCTGCTGCTGATTACATAAATAATCAAATTAGCATAAAAAAGATAATCCTGTATCATGGTAAGATGAAGAGGGTTCGGAGAGTCACTACCCTGGCAATCGGCTATCTCAATATTATTACCAATAAAGCCGGTATCTATTGTTATCTGTATATCCTTAAGATAAACGGAGAGAGAATCGTCACTTACTAAAGCTTTATGTTCATCAAAACGCTCAGCATCAAATTCTGCTTCGGAAGTATCAGGGCTGATTTTCTCTTGCATAACCTGATACCCTTCAAGATATGATGATAAAAGCACAATTTGAGGATTAAGGATACCATTTGATATTAGCAATGCATCACTCAAGGAATCTATGGCCATATGAAGATTTATGCGGTCGTCTGAGCGCCTGATGTCGAAGTTGGCGCTGCCGGCATAATGTTTTTCAGCAGAATATGATAAAGACGGCATCAGAACCATAGCCTGCAGCATATCCGTATTAACCTCATCCCATGATTTAAAAAACAGCTTTACCTTAAGCGAGGCCCCTTTTTGAATTTTAGTAACAATGGATGTAACAACACCTGCGCTGCGTTTTAAATAATCACCATGAAAAAGATAATTTGTAAATGTACTCTTGCCGGATTTTATTGGGCCGACTATTGCCACGCGGAGTATCGCTTCCTGAATTTGTCTTCGAATTTCTTCACAATTTTTTGACCAGGTTGTGAATTTATTTTTAGACATACCGGGAATTGATTCGGTTTCTGAGAGTAATGAAAATATATCCTGATTTATACTATACAGTTCTTTTTGAAGAGAATTAAATCTATCCATAATCCAATATAAAATTAAATATACACCTGAAAAATATGTTTAGGAACGAGTACGAAATAACTTCCCCAAGTAGGGTCAGATTCTAACTCCACCCAATCCAAAGGCGGAAATAAGAGCATAAAATATTGTGCCCCCTACAATTTTTTTGAACAAATATATTCAATTTAATTACAACAGGAGAAATGAATTGTCAAAATGATTTCGTTGACTTTGACTTTTATTAGAAGCGGATTCATTAAAAATAAGTTAATAGCGTTGCATAACTCATAAAGTTATGATATAAAAAAAATAATTTTAAGAAACGGGGGCAGAATAATTTATAAAATTAGGCGTACAGATTTAGGTTGTCTTTGCCTCAGTTTCAAAACGAGTACCAACTAAATTTTATAGGAAAACAGAATAATATGTCTGAAAAAAATCCGGAATGCCCACTATATAATCCTTTGAATTGTAAAGAATACTATAATCCGAATCTTTGCGCTTTTGTAAGGAAGGATAAAATATGTTTAAAAAAGAAAAAACCTAAAGTCAAAAAAACGGGAGTAAAAAAGCAAATAATATCGAATGATCAAAAAACAAATGGCTAATAAAAGTGTAAAATCTAAATCCTTAAATTTTTTTCAGCTTTACAGAAAAAGTACTACGATGCGAATATATGCCTTCTGTCTTTTATTTTTCTCAAATCAATAAGATCAGCACTAATTTTGAAGTCGGTTTCCTTTCGTCTGTCAAAGCCAATCCTTCGGTCAATACCGCTTCTGCGATCTGATTTTATTCTTCGTGGTGGAGAATAATCCGTATAATCAAATTGACGTCTGTCAAAACCCAAACGTCTTCCTCCATTGTCAATACCGGGTGCTATTGCATTTACTATACTCATAATTCGTTATCCTCGTAACGTTTTTTTATCAAAAATTTAAAATAGACTGTCAGATAATTATCCGCTTTTAAAATTTGGCACAAGCCAGATAGAGGAAGGCGTATTGCAATACTCCGACGACCGATAACGCGGTGAAGTTATTTATGTGACGATCTATAGCTGTTTGGAATACTCAAAGAGCTGGAACAAGTCAAGAAAAAGTAAAAACTGAAAATAAATTTCTTTACTCATTACGAGCTTCCTTTAGGAATGAGGACGAAACAACTTCCCCAACTATGCATCACAGCTTCAGGCCATCTTTGCCCGATATGAAAGCACAAAAATCTTGAAATAGCTCGCTATTCCTGCAACTTTTGTACTTTCAGATCGAAGAAACCTGACCTAAATCTGTGCGCCTACTTGTGGAAGTTATTTCGTCCCCGTTCCTTAATAAATTTTTTTCACCAATATCTTTTTTTCTTCCTGATGAAGCAACTCCTACAAGACTAACTCCAAGCAACAACATTGTTGCGGGTTCGGATGCATTAATTGTGAGTCCGGATAATATCAATAAAAATAAGGATGAAATCGTGATGCGTTTAATAAATTTATGCATTTAATTTTCCTCCTCCTGTTATTGTTAGTAACAATAAAAAACTGTCTACTTTTGTATATTAATATAGCAAGAGAGATGCCAAAAAAAAATTTACTGGAAAGAATATGCTGATGCAATTTATTTA
>JAGGWL010000016.1 GCA_021157555.1 Deltaproteobacteria bacterium
ATTAATACCTCCGGCGGAGCTGAAAGCCTTTCTTATGATGCGGTGATGGAGGTCTTAAAATTAGGTCAAAAAACAGGAAGCCCTGTTCCTCTGGGGGATATTGAAAAAATCCATGTTGATAAAGAAATGGGGCTTATTCTTTATACTGCTGATTGTGACACTTCTGGTCTGCATGAGATAAAACTTGGATATAGTGATTATACAAATAAATATAAAAGTCTCGCAAAGGTCTATTTATACTTAAAAAGAGCAAGCAGATTTTTGAATTTTTGTTCCATTGATTTAAATAATTTAAACAGGATAGTCTTAGGAACGGGGACAAAATCACTTCCCTAACTATGCCTTAAGGGAGATTTAAAATGCAGGGACAGGATAAACTTTTAGTCGGTCTGGATGTTGGAACTACAAAAATCTGTGCTGTGGTAGGTGAGGTCAGTGGGGGAGAAATAAATATAATAGGCGTTGGCACACATCCGTCGATAGGTCTTCATAAAGGCGTTGTTGTTAATATTGATTCTACAGTTGAATCTATAAAAAAGGCTGTTGAAGAAGCGGAGTTGATGGCGGGATGTGAAATTTCGTCAGTTTATGCAGGCATAGCAGGAGGACATATAACCGGTTTTAACAGCCATGGAATTGTTGCAATAAAAGGGAGTGAAGTTACCCGGCATGATGTAGATCGTGTACTGGAGGCTGCCCGCGCTGTGGCCATCCCAATGGATAGGGAAGTCATTCATGTTCTTCCCCAGGAATATATAGTCGATGAGCAATCCGGAATCACCAACCCTGTAGGAATGGCCGGAGTAGGCTGGAAGCAAAAGTTCATATTGTAACAGGAGCAGTTACATCTGCGCATAACATTGTAAAATGCGCGAACAAAGCGGGACTTGATGTATGTGATATTGTGCTTGAGTCACTGGCATCCGGCGAAGCAGTGCTTAGTGATGAAGAAAAGGATCTCGGCATAGCGCTTGTTGATCTGGGAGGAGGCACGACGGATTTGGCGATTTTTTCTTCAAAGACTATTAAACATACATTTGTGCTTGCGTTAGGCGGTCATAATCTTACAAATGATATTGCAATAGGGCTGAGAGCCCCTTTTGCAGAAGCTGAAAAAATCAAGAAAAAGTACGGAACATGTATCTCGATGAATATAAGCAGCGAGGAGACCATTGATGTGCCTGGCATGGGAGGACGTAAATCAAGACAATTGCCGAGGCAAGTACTGGGAGAGATACTGGAACCGAGAATGGAGGAGATATTCGCTTTAATAAAACGGGAAATTTACCGCGCCGAAATGGAACATGTTATTGTGTCGGGAATAGTAGTAACCGGAGGCTCGGCTCTTTTGGACGGTGTGCTGGAGATAGCGGAAATGATTTTTAATCTTCCTGCCCGGCTGGGGACTCCGTTTGGAATAAAAGGACTTGTCGATGTTGTAAATAATCCAATGTATGCTACCGGAGTAGGGCTGGTATTGTTTGGAGCAAAAAATCAGTCTCAGAAAAATTTCAGGATTCGTGATAAAAATATATTTAACCGTGTTGTTGATAGAATGAAAAAATGGTTTAATGATGTGCTTTAGACAGGTGGAAGGTGGAAGGTGGAAGGTCGAAGGTTTTTCAACCTTTAACCTAATATAATTATTACCGTGCAAGGAGATGAAATGGATTTTAGATTGGTAGAAAATGATAAAACGGCAAAAATAAAAGTTATCGGTGTTGGTGGAGCAGGAGGCAACGCAATTAACAATATGATCGATTCCGGTTTACAGGGCGTTAAATTTGTAGCAGCCAATACAGATTCACAGGCTCTGGATGTTTCTAAGGCAGAGATAAAAATACAGCTGGGAACCAAAATTACCGAAGGACTCGGCGCTGGTGCTAATCCTGAAATTGGAAGAGAAGCGGCGCTTGAGAACGCTGATGAAATACGCAGCGCTCTTGATAACAGTCATATGGTTTTTATAACTGCAGGATGCGGCGGCGGAACAGGTACTGGTGCTGCTCCTGTTATAGCAGAGATTTGCAAGGAAATAGGTGCGTTGACTGTTGCTGTAGTTTCAAAACCTTTTTCATTTGAAGGCACAAAACGTTCAAGAAAAGCTGAAGAAGGGATTATTGCTTTAAGGGAAGTGGCGGATACAGTAATCACAATACCCAACGACAGGCTCAGGGGACATGCCTCCAAAAATGCCACCATGGTTGAAATGTTTAAAAAAGCCGATGAGATTCTGTACGATTCGGTTAAAGGAGTTACAGATTTGATCATGCTGCCCGGTTTAATTAATCTTGATTTTGCGGATATAAGGGCTACAATGCTAAAGGCGGGGATGGCTATTATCGGAATAGGTGTAGCTTCCGGGGAAAACAGAGCTGTAGAGGCAGCCGAGCGCGCTATTTCTCATCCCCTTTTGGAAGACATCTCTATATCCGGAGCCAAAGGTGTTTTGATGAATATAACCAGCACCAGCAGTTTAAGAATGGACGAGATGACTGAAGCTTCCGAACGTATTCATCGTGAAGTAGGAGAGGATGCTGATATTATTTTCGGAACTGCAATTGATGAAACTCTGGGAGATGAAATGAGAGTTACGGTGATTGCTACCGGTATCAATTCGGGTCAGGAAACAGACCGTACTCACAAATATTCAAATAGCATTGTCAGAGGTAAGGTAAGAGATTTAACTCCGGTAGAGATGAAGAGTTCCACCAAATACAATGATGCTACATTTCTTCCTCCACACAAGGCAGTCGGTGAATCAGGCGGTTCATTTTATAGAGGTTTCAAGGGAATTGTTCTTGATAATAGTGATCTTGATTCGCCTACTTTTTTAAGAAGGAAAGCAGATTAAGTATGATTGTGCAAAAATGTGAAGTATGATAAAAAATTGCACTGGAGTCATATTGGCAGGCGGCCAAAACCGGCGTTTTGGCGGTCGAAACAAGGCTTTTATTGATATCGGCGGCAGGCTTGTGCTGGACAGGTTATATTCGGTATTCAAAAGTCTGTTTCGGGAAATCATACTTGTTACAAATGATCCGCTTCGTTATCTTGAGTGGGATCTTAAAATAGTTACGGATCTTTTCCCATACCGCAGTTCTATTACAGGGATTCATGCCGGACTTTTTTTTG
>JAGGWL010000044.1 GCA_021157555.1 Deltaproteobacteria bacterium
CTTCGATTATAATCGATTCTCCTATTGTATTAGAGGATATTGAACATGATTTTACATGGAAGCCAAGGAATTATAAAGAAACATTTTATGGGCCGACATTATTACGCGAAGCTTTAGCAAAATCACGTAATGTTGTTACAATTAAAATTCTACAGGATATAGGAATTGACTATGTCATCGACTATGCTAAAAAACTTGGAGTAACATCGAAGTTAAGCAGAGACCTTTCTATAGCCCTTGGTTCTTCAGGGCTTTCCCTGCTTGAAGTAGCTACTGTATATTCAGTTTTTAATAATCAGGGCTATCTGGTTAAACCTGTTTTTATTACTAAAATTTTAGACAGGGATGGCAAAATTCTTGAAGAGGCCGTATCATACAGAAAAAGGGTGATTGATAAAAGTACGGCCTATATAATAACAAATCTTCTGGAAAGCGTTGTAAAACACGGTACAGGGCACAGGGCTCGCGCTCTGAAAAGACCCGTGGCAGCAAAGACCGGAACAACAAATAATCTTTTTGATGCATGGTTTGTGGGGTATACACCAAGATATATAACAGGTGTTTGGATAGGCTTTGATGAAGGAGGCTCGCTTGGTAAGTCGGAAACAGGGTCAAGGGCGGCCAGTCCTGTTTGGCTTGCTTTTATGAAAAGGGTGCTTGCAGATAAACCTGTCAGAATTTTTCAGGTTCCTGAAGGTGTAGTTTTTTCCAAAATAGATGCTGAAACCGGGCTACTTCCAATTCCCGAATCTAAAAAGATTATTTTTGAATGCTTTAAAGAGGGAACTGTGCCCACGGAATATACAAAAAAGCCGCATTCAATAACAGAGGAAGAGGATTTTTTTAAATCTGGGATGTAAATGGATGATTCCCAATTAGGGCGGCCACAAGGGTCGCCCCTACAGAAAATTTTATTAGGGAACTGGAAGAAAATAATCTACTCATATCGTGCAGAACTTTTGTTCGTCTTCAAGGCGTGGTGGCAGGCACATAGTATATGCTATGTGCCTGTTACCGCAACGTAGAAGACGGGCAAAAGGGCAAGCAGGATGGGTAATTTTTTGGAAGTTTCCTTAAACCCTATGCAAAAATATTATCAGGCTTATAGGGATGCGCACCGATAATCACCTCTACGCCTGATTTTGCTTTTATCTTTTTTATAATTGTATCCTTGTAAGGACAGTGATCTTCAATACAAGCGGCAATATGTATTTTGGTTATTTTTTCTCCCATTGGTTTATTCCAAAGATTGACTTGAGCTAATCTTGTTACAATTGTTGCACCTGGACAATCGCCACAATTCAGCAGGCCGAGCAGTTCTACATCATCATCTTTATAGCGGCTGAATTCACCTTCTCTGCGATTAAAAGCAACCATACACCTTGAACATGCGATGCAAACATCATCCATAGCCTTTTTGCAGCCAACGATCAAAATTTTTTCCATTTTAAAGCTCCTTTTATATGTTATTAATGTAACTGGTTATACTTCTTTTAATTGTCCGATAACTTTTTGTGAACAAAGCTTGGCAATAATTTATTTGGAAAAGTAATATTTTTTTTATTTCTCTCGAAGTTTTTCATTTACTGGTGCTATATTCTTGAGCTGGAGTTTCACCGTTTTTCCAACAGTTTTTAGATCATACAAATTATCTACCTTAAAAAAAATTACTAATTTGCACGAAAAATGAATTTCAATTTTTGTGCTAATATTATCTATTATTTCAATAAGTTATATCGATTTACTGCTTGTGATGTACTCCTTTTTATGATATAAAATATAGCAGATAACATGCTATATTTAAACCCAAAAGGAGTGAAATCTCATGTTTATTTTACGCGATATTCTTAGGCCACTTCAGAATAAATTTTCATCCAGTAAACTTGGCAACCAACGCAGTAGATGTTTCGTTTATACCCTGCTTTCATTCATTATCCCTTTTACCAGCTCTATCTCATCAAATATTCTTCGTTGTATGCATACATTTTTTGGAATCAATATCAATAAACTATAGCGTTCACATAAACTGATACACCTGTGCTCAGATAAATTGATACCCCCCATTTTTCCACATTATCTTTTCAAACTTTATTAAATTCATAAAACCACCAGCTCCGCTGGTGTGATTCTAATAGGCTTTGCCGGTCAGACGAGATATACCTCCTTCTTAAGACTACCCTTGCCAAGTGACCCTCAAGAAGGAGGTATAAATGAAAGATTATCAGAGTCAATCACATGTACGCTATGAATGCAAGTATCATATTGTTTGGTGTCCAAAATATCGATGTAAGAAGTTATACGGGTGTTTACGTCAACGATTTGGAGAGATGATGCATGATTTATGTGGTCAAAACTACTATTCAATCCGATTTAAATTTTATTCCTGAATTTTTTTTCAAACAGATCATCTGATTGAGTCAAGATATTTTCATGGAGCCGTTGAAACTGTTCCACAAGAGATTTGGCAAAGGGGGTAAGCCTGGAACCACCTCCTGCTGAGCCTCCAACGTTGCTGATAAGCATCTGCTTGCCAAGGCGCTCTTCTGTTGCCTTTATTCTGCCCCAGACTGCCCGGTAGCTCATTTTAAGTTCCTTGGAGGCTGCCTGAATCGAGCCGATGCGCTGGATGGCTTCAAATATTTTATAACGTCCCAAGCCAAAAACGACCTTTCCTAAATCATCTTCTATCCATATTTTGGATCGGATAAACAGCGGTTTTATATTCTCCGGCATAAATCATTCCTTTTTTTGTTTGCTTTATCCTGCCCTGAATCTGTACGCTTGCTTCTGGAAGTTATTTCGTCTCTATGTGTTAAGATAAAATGGAAGAGGGAAAGCCTGTAAACTTGCATATAAAACCTGTTCTTGACATGTTGTTGTATTTTTGAAGTTTACTATAAAGTAGCAGCGATTGTTTGGGCTGGTTTTGGAGTGGCTATAA
>JAGGWL010000305.1 GCA_021157555.1 Deltaproteobacteria bacterium
AGCCCGGCATCTCTTTTTCTGATAGTTGCATTTCTTTTATGCCGAAATCCGCAAGCGATATATCAGCAATTTTAAAGGGCAGTGTGAGATCTATTTTCATACAGGTCATCTTAACCTCCTTATAATCTGAGCCAATTTCAAAACGCCCCCTTTTGCCCGATCTCTTCGTCAGTCACAAATTTTAATCCTCGAAATACTTAATGTATTCCTGTGGTTAAAATTTTTGTCTTCCTTGACCTCGAACAAAATTGAACATTTTGAAACTGGCTCCCTTGTAAAAAAATTAAATCGTATATAAATTTTATATAAAAGTAGAGACGCAAAATTTTGCGTCTCTACAAATCTGTTGAATCTGTAACATCCACTATATCACTCAAAGCAATTGACCTGTTCTCAACGAGCAATTCTGCCTTGTTGTCCTTAAATGTAACTCCTTTTACCCTGCCCTCAGTATAGGTTGTTGCATCGACACGTTCTCCGCTCCCGTCATAAGCCATTATTTCAAATTGATATTCACCATCAGCAACTGTATTTCCATAATTATCAGTTCCATCCCATGCCATGGTCTGCTCACCTGAATCAAGCGATCCTGCCTCCATACTTTTAACAAGATTGTCATTGGAATCATATATATTGACAACAGCATCATTCGCTTGCGCGGTTAATGTAAAAAATAGACTACCCGGCATTCCGTTGTTTACGCTAATAGTATCTCCTATCGCCCTTATATCCTTACCAATAAAAGAAACCGCCTGTGAATTATTGATTGACGATTGATAAAGCTGTGAATATTCCAAATTTTCATTAACATTGTTTAGTTGCTCAAGAGAGCTGAACTCGGCCAGTTGAGCTGTAAAAGCGGTGCTGTCCATTGGATTTAAAGGATCCTGATACTGCAGTTGCGTTACAAGAAGTTCCAGAAACGCGTCCTTATCCATTTCATTTGATTCGGTAGCAGCAAAACCGCTTCCTTGACTATCAGTACTATTGACATTATTTAATCCTGTGATCGTCATTTGATCATCACCTCCCTGTTTACGCAAAAACACCAATAAGATTGCTTCCTTTATCCTGTTCAACAAGTGCAACAGGCACCTCCGATTCATCAGGTGCTGCCTGCTCTGAATCCCTGCCTGTATACTCTCTATTTTTCATTTTAAAAAATTCATTATAGCCTTCTTTTCCACTATTCTTGTCGAAATCCCCCGCCATAAAAACATCAAATTTATCTATTGCCAAACCATGATTGCCCAGGTCAGCCTTAAGATGATGCAAATTATTTTCAATAAGCTCTTTTACATAAGGATTATCTGCTATAATTTTAACCAAAACATGCTGATTCTCGGTTACTATTTTCAAATGTATCCGGCCCAGAGATTCAGGCTTAAGGCTGATTTTTATTTCGTTTTGCCCTTTTCGTAATATTAATACGGCTTTGTCGATTATCTGTGGCAAAACTTCCGCAGTCGCAGGTTTTTGAACAGGTGCATCAGCTTTTACAGTACCAGCTGATTGTTCCAAAAAATGAGTTTTTGAAGAAATATTACCGATCTCTATCTTTTCCCCGCCGATTTGAATCTTGCTTATATTTGAATCCTTATTTTTAATGTCCTCTATTTGAGTAAAAACCAACTCAGCAACTTTAGGGCTTGCTTCCTCAGGTGTATAATTTACACCACCGCCTTCCAGTGCCCGTAAGGGTGCTTTATCGAATCTATTTTGAGCCGGTGCTTTTGATTCAAGTTTACTGAAAAATTCTTTTCTGCCGCCGGAATTATCATCAAAAGATTTGTCAAAGCCTGTAAAAAGAATTTCTTTTTTTTGAAAAAAACTCAGGTTATCTTTTTTTATATTCTGCTCATAATCAGCAATATCTTTTTTAATAGTCTCACTTCCTGCTTCAGATTGAGCCTGCCTGTATTCAGGCGAACCATGAATTTCTGACAAAACTATTTCTTTGGAGTTAATTTGATTGCCATTCTTCAACTCTAATAATTCAGAAGCATTATTAACAATTTTAATATTTACTTTTTCAGTTGTATCAGCCCCGATTGTATCCATTTGAGACTTATTGTTTTTTATTGGAATGTCAGTATCTTGAATATCTGACTTTGCAATTAATAAATCACTTTTTGAATCATTCATATTTGCTGATTCAAAATTTTTAATTAATTCAATCTGATCGGCAGATTCAGGATTATTCCATTTTTCTGTAAACTCTCCGGAGATCTTCTTACTGCCGTCGATCAAATTTAAATTATCCTTAACGGCAAACTCCGTTGTGTTTACAGAAGCATTGTTAATAATTTTAGTATTTGCTTTTTCAGTTGTATCAGCCCCGATTGTATCCATTTGAGGCTTATTGTTTTTTATTGGAATGTCAGTATCTTGAACATCTGACTTTGCAATTAAAAAATTACTTTTTGAATCATTCATATTTGCTGATTCAAAATTTTTAACTGATTCAATCTTATCGGCAAATTCAGAATTATTCCATTTTTCTGTAAACTCTCCGAATATCTTATTACTGCCGCCGATCAAGTTTAAATTATCCTTAACAGTAAACTCTCTTTTGTTTACAGCAGCATCTATTTGTTCAGTCTGCTCACTTGGAGGCGTTTCCGAAATTACCTCTTCTTGCAATAATTTAATATTTTTATTGTGCTGTTTTATAGAATTTAGACCTGCCGGCACAGTATTGATTTGTTCATTTAATAAACCTGTAAACGCAGATAAAAAAACGCCCTCTTCTTCTGTCAAATCACTGGTTGTTTCAAGATTTTTAATATTTTTTTTCTTTCCAGCAATTTCTAAAAAGCCCTTATCCGTATCCTGAAAAATCAACATATCAGTTTGCATGGTCAAATTTCCTTTCTGAAATTGTTAATTTTTTAAAAAACTAATTTTCCTGGCAAAATTATTTACAGCCACTTCATTAATAAAAAGCTCTTCTTTTTTGGCTAATTTACGGGCATACGCTTCCAGCCCCTTTTCTTTTAATTTTTCCAATGCTTTTCTGTTTTTTACAGCCTCAAGAAGAACCATGCGTTTATTCCCAATCTCTTTTTCTACTTCAACAATTCTCTGATCCTGTTGATCAATGTTGGCAGCAAGTCGTTGAATAAAATTATGGTATATAAGATTATCACCGGCAGTAATCCCCTTGCTTGTTTTTTGGTTCAGTTCTGTCATATTTTTCTCCCGCTCTTTTTTAAAATTCATTTTTTTGTTCATCTCTTCCTGCAGCAATCTTTGTAAATCTGCCAACTCCTTTTGAAAAGACTCTTCTATAGATTTTCTATGACCCAACAGTGATTCAAGAGAAAATTTATACATGTTCAGGTCTCGACAAAAAATAACCTGGAATTTTTGTTACCAAGCCCTTATTTAAAAAGATTCCTGAGCTCCCTGATGCTCTCTTCATAATTGATCTTCTCTCCAATTCCCTGCATTAGAAATGAATTAATTTTTTCTATTATATCAATAGCATAATCAATTTTATGATTGCTGCCGGCGACATACGCACCAATATTAATCAAATCTTCAGCTTTTTGATATGTCGCCAAAACCGACTTTAATTTGTCTGCATATTTTTGATGTTCGGAATCTGTTATATCAATCATTACCCGGCTGATACTTTTTAATACATCAATTGCAGGATAATGATTATGCGTGGCAAGCTCTCTTGAGAGAACAATATGCCCGTCTAATATAGATCTGACCGAATCGGCTATGGGGTCATTCATGTCGTCACCCTCCACAAGGACAGTATAAAGCCCTGTTATTGTGCCCCGCCCTGAAGATGTTCCGGCTCTTTCCAGCAATTTCGGCAAAATTGTAAAGACAGACGGAGTATATCCTTTAGTGGTGGGTGGTTCACCAAGAGCAAGCCCTATTTCCCGTTGCGCCATGGCGAATCTTGTTACGGAATCCATCATCAGATTTACATGTTTGCCTTGATCACGAAAATACTCAGCTATGGCTGTTGCTATAAAAGCTCCCCTCATTCTAATTAAAGGGAACCGATCTGAAGTTGCAACCACAACAACCGATTTTTTAAGGCCTTCTTCACCAAGCTCCTTTTCGATAAATTCATTTACTTCCCTGCCTCTTTCTCCTATGAGAGCAATAACATTTATATCTGCACTTGTGTTGCGGGCGATCATACCTAGTAAAACACTTTTACCAACACCAGATCCTGCAAATATGCCTATTCTTTGCCCGCATCCTATTGTTAAAAGCCCATTAACAGCCCTTATACCTAAATCCAGAGGTTTTTTTATTCGACTTCTATTCAAAGGATTCAAGGGTTCTGCATATAATGGATATTTATCGTCAGCCTTTATCCTTCCTTTATTGTCCAAGGGATTCCCAAGGCCGTCAATTACCCTGCCTAAAAGATCATTCCCTACAGATATCAAAGCCTTCTGCTCCCTGGCCACAACCCTGCTGCCAGGACCGATGCCCCTGATATCATCCAGGGGCACAAGCAGAATTCTGTTCCCTCGAAAACCCAGGACTTCCGCTCTTATTTTTTTCTCATTTTCTTTTGAATAAATTTCACAAATACTCCCAAGCATGGATGCCGGCCCGCGGGCTTCCGTAACAAGGCCTGTTACTTCGACTACCTTGCCTGTCGCATTTATAGAAGGCACGGCTTCAAGCATGGTATAGTATTTGTTAAAATCAATAGCAGGGTTCATTTTTTATTTAAAATTTCCTCTAAAAACACTTCTTTTATAACCATCAACTGGCTCTCGATCCTTGCATCAATCTCGCCGGAATCGGTCTCCAAAACACATCCACCCCTGGAGATTTCTGCATCAGCTTCAAAATTAACGCTGCTTTTTGCCAGAATATTATCAATTTCTAAAGATTCAGCATTCTGAATATAAGATAAATCATAGGGATTAATTTTTATTTTAGTCGTCTCATTATCCATGATTTTTTTAAAAGATTCTTTGATAATTTTAATGATAGAATCATCATTTTTCTCAATCTCGGCATGCAGGATCTTCTCTGCTATACACAACGATAGTTTTACTGCTGCTTTTTCCGCATTTAGACAGACGCTTTTTTTAAATTCTTCCAATTCGACAAAAGCTTCCCGCAATTCATCGACAATTGATATGAGAATCTTTTTTTCTGATTCTTTTTCTGATTCTTTCCCTTTTTCAAACCCTTCTGAATAGGCCGCTTCTTTAATATTGATCATCTCATTTTGTTCAAAATCTTCAGTTCCTTCTATGTCAAATTGATTAACCGAAGATTCCGAGAAAGATTTTTCCAATTTTCCAAAAGAAATATGTCTGAATTGATCATCAACTTCAGCATCTGTGCCTGCAGGAATTTGATCAATCAATATATCAGGGAAAAGATGCCGCTCTAATAAGTCTTTGGCATTTGAATTTCCGGTTTTCATAAAATTATCCAACGAATTCATCTCCCCCGCGTCCGGCTATTACCACTTCCCCTTTGCCTTCTTTATCCTGAATTATATTGGTAATCTTTTGTTGGGCATCTGATACATCCTTCATCTTGA
>JAGGWL010000063.1 GCA_021157555.1 Deltaproteobacteria bacterium
ATATATATATAAACATGTTCCACAAAGAAAAGTAAAAAGTTCACTGTCATCAGTAATCGACCAAGCAAAAGAATCGGTAAAGCAACAAAGGGAGCAGGCTAAACAGGATTTAAAAAAACAAAGAAGAATTGCATGGGTTTCGATAATTGGTGCCGCTATTGCTGTAGCCGCTCTAATATATGGAGGATATCAACTTATCGTTTCAACGATAAGTATTATTGACGATGCTAGGGAAAGGATTGATTTAAGCAAAAAGCAAGATGCGAGATTAGATGAAATTCAAAAGGCTATAGAATCATTAGAACAAAAAATACAAGGACTCAAAAAAAATAGACGTGAAAATATAAATAGTGCCTTTCAAAGTCAAACTGAAAACACTATCCGCAAATCAAATGGACAAATTAAGACAAATCCCAAAAAGGGTGAAAAATGAAGTGCATCGAAATATGCGGAGGCATAGCTTCGGGTAAAACAACTTTCGCGTCATTATTTGATCAACAAAATTTTACACCGCTATATGAAGACTTCAAGAGAAGCCCTTTCTGGGAAGCATTTTATCGCAATCCCGGAAAATACATTTTTGAAACTGAAATCTCTTTCGCCCTTCTGCATTATCACCAAATAAAGAACGGTCTTGAAGCAAAACAGAAAATGGTTTGTGATTTTTCTTTTCTTCTGGACCTCGCCTATGCAAAGATCGGTTTAAGTGGAACAAAGTTAAAAGCTTTTGAATGTGTACTCAATGAAATACAAAAAGAATTACCCGAACCTCGCTTGAGTGTTTACTTAAAATGTGATGCTCAAACCGAGTTGAACCGTATTAGGAAAAGAGCCCGCTCTGAGGAAAGCTCAATTAATTTAGAATTTTTAGATTCTTTAAATAATGCGTTGCAAAGTGAAGTTGAAAAGATACGAGATATGAGGAAGGTTATTGCAATTGATAGTTCCAAAAATGATTTTGCTAATAATGAATCGGTGAAGAAAGAAATGATAGAACTGATCGCAAAATCCCTGCTTTAGGTACTGTATAGCGCTCTTGATTTAATTTTTTTAAAAAACCATAGTTTGTGATAACTTTCAGAAATTTTTCTGATATTTTTCCGATAAAAAAGCTCACCAACTTACTTTTAAAATACACTGCTTCTTTTTCTGATCCAAAATTTTTCGGCATAATTCCCAGTCAATTTTTTTAACTTTTGTATATTGTATTTTAATCGAAAATTAGCTCTTTTAATAATTATTCAGGAGATCGAAGAATGATAGGTTTGAAGTTAAGAGATGAATTCCTTGGAACTCATATGCCGGGTACCGCTATTTCATTGCGAACCAGCGATGATCAAGGCGCTGCCCAAAAATCCCCTGATTATATACTGTCTATTACATATCCTACTGCTGATATTCAAACTGCGCTTAAAGCAATAAGTTCAAAACGCAGCGGTCGTCCAATTATTTTGATGGGAGATCGCGGCAGAGGTAAATCCCATATCATGGCGGTTATGCATCATGCGGTGCAGTCTCCTGAGGTGGTTGAGAACTGGTTAAAAAACTGGGGCAAAAAAACAGATAATGATGAGATAAAAGGCTTTGAAATGGTAAAAGGGTTTATAGCCATTTCAGAACCGGTACATAATCATGAATACCCTTTATTATGGGAATTGATATTTGATCGACATCCAAAAGGAGAATATTACCGCGGCCAATTCGAACAGATGTCCCAGCCCTTTCCTCCAAGAACTTTGCTTGAAAAAATGTTTGAGGAACATCCCACGTGCCTGATACTGGATGAATTTCAAACCTGGTACACAGGATTACGGGAAAAAGATCTTAAAACAGAATTTTTATTACGGCAATGGGCCTATAACTTTGTCCAAAACCTCTCAGAAATAGCTAAAGATCGCCCGGAAATACTCATTTTTGCAATTTCTGTTCTCAATAATCAAAATGATGCTTTTCAACAGGTTCACCGCCAGGGGCCGGTTTTAATTGATTTTAGAGGTCCGGCAGCCAGACAGGATAGACGGCTCCTTTTATTGCACCGTCTTTTTGAGAACAGAGATAATATTTCCGAATCTGAAATTATCAATATTTCTAATGTATATGCAAACGAAAGGTTTCGATTGCTTCACCAGGACAAGTCCGAAGCGGAAAAAAATATTATCTGCAAGGAGGTTTTTAAATGCTGGCCATTCAGCCCGGAGCTTCTTGTATTGCTGGAAGATCACATTTTGCTTTCACAGGCGGCACAGGAAACTCGTGATTTAATCCGTATCCTCGCCCATGTTTTTCGCAGTAGAGGTGCTGGTGTCCCGGTCATTACGCCTTCTGATTTTTTTGTGGACAGCAATACCGATGAAGTACAATCGCTTGTTGATTCTATTGCTGTCCAGGCAGGTCAGGAAAGATTAAGGCAAATCGCACAAAGAAATCTGGAATCAGTGAGGAATGCAGGTGCTGATGTTCCCAATGCCCGCGAGCTTATCAGCTCAATCTGGATGAGATCCATGTCGCCTGCCAAAAATCCGGGCGGCTCACCTGCCGAGCTTCATCTTGATATCACACGGCAGACAGCTATTGATGACAATGCATTCCAGGCCGAAATCACTATACTTATCGAAAATAGTGTAAATATACATGGTGATGAAGTACCTGGCGGGCCGCTTTGGTTTGGTCTTAAAGAAAATCCACGTTCAAAAGTTCGCGCATGTGCAAAAAATAATAAACTCTGGCAATCAGGAACGGTCTCTGCAACAGGCCAAACGGTTTATCCTGAAAAGGACATTGAACATATTCGAAATACGTTGCACGATATCTTTGTTCCGGAAATACGGCAACTACCTTCCAAGGTAATAATACTCGGGCCGAATTGGAAAAATAATCCCTGGAGTGAAATTGATGAAGCGAATCAACCTGCAAAATGGGACAGCCCTGTTCTTCTTGTTATCCCTGAACAGATTGAAGGAGGGCAGACTGCTATCAATGCCTGTCTTGGAGAATGGCTTGTCAAACATGTACAGACACGCAGAAATACTGTGCGTTTTCTCCTGCTGGCGATGGACAGCAATGGTCTCTTCAATGATAATAACCTGACCTATTCAGCGCGGTGCAGCTTTCTTTGTTCCAAAAAAGGATGGGGAGCAGATCCAATATACCAGAGTTTGCATCAGGATTTTGACCGGCCATTAAGAAATACGTTAAAAGCTCGATTCAATCGTTTTGCCATTCTTCAAAAATGGGATTTCCAAACACCCCAAAACTGCTCTTTTGATATTGAAAAAATACCTGTCCAGGGTCCTGAAATACCATCGAAAATTGAAAAGAATATCATTTCCGATCTCTTTGATCAAGCTGAGTTTAAAAATTTTGTCCTAAAAAGAGCTAAAGACGCCGATTTTGTAGGTTCTTTAATGGATGATCTTGCAGAACCGCCACCACCGAATACAGGGGATGCCATCCCTTTTTTAGGTGAAACAAAGGCCTATGAATTTGTATTGGAAATAGCGGTAAAAGGAGACATTATTCTAAATGTAAACGGCACCTGGATCGGAAGACGTGCAGAAGATACATCCGACGAAGACGCTCTTCGATACATACGATCAAAAGCATTTAGAACAGGTCAGGAAATGCGAAAGATTCAGCTTGCTATGCCCGGCGCAATAGGCGGCGGTACTATTACAGCAGGTGAAAAGCAAAAAGGTAAAAGCATATCAGGAGCAACACTGCCGGATGGACAAACCAGTGGAACATCATCGCCATTATATCCGGGCGGAACCAGCAACAATAATCTTTTCATCAATGATGGTAATGGAAACACTAAAAAGACGACAGAGATTTTCAGCATTTCTAATATTTTAGAAACAAACCGGACAAATGAGCCCACAACCGGCATAAACCTGTCAGGAAGTTTTGAAAAATGGGGTGTTTCTTCAACACAGGTTATTAAATCTGCCAGGATTGAATTCAATAACCTTACGGCACAGCAGATAAAACAAATTCTTCAGCGTATTCCATCTACATTTAAAGCCATGCTCGAAATTTCATACAAAA
>JAGGWL010000065.1 GCA_021157555.1 Deltaproteobacteria bacterium
CCGGTAGATTCAACCCCTTTTGCAATTTCCTCGCCAAGTTTTTTTGTATTCCCACCTTTGGAATAAAAAAGAATAAGAACCTGCATACTATTTCTCCTAAAAAAATGGTGCCGAAGGGGAGATTTGAACTCCCACAGAAATACATCCACTAGACCCTGAACCTAGCGCGTCTACCAATTCCGCCACTTCGGCACATTGAAAATTATAAAAAAAGGTTTTATTAAGTTATAAACATGGTATAATTATTTTTTTTTGTTTTTTTTGTCAAGGTTATTATTTATTATATTCAGGGAATATTATGCAACTTATCAATAATGTTAAAGATTTTAAAACGAAATGCAAAAATCCAGTAATCACCATAGGTAATTTTGACGGCGTCCATTTAGGCCATCAGGCGCTTCTGCATGAAGTAATTGAAAAGGCGGAGAAAATTAACGGGACTTCCATGGCCATGACTTTTGAGCCTCACCCAAAACGAGTATTAAAATATGATTGTTATTTACCACTTATCACTCTATATGAACAAAAAATAGAATTGTTTGAAAAATCGGGTATAGATGTGCTTATTTGCGTACCTTTTAACAAGCAGTTTGCTTCTATTTCTGCTGATGACTTTATTAATAATCTTTTGCTCGAAACTATAGGTATAAAAGCTATTATAGTTGGAAAGGATTATACTTTTGGTAAAAATCGTGTAGGCAATATAAATCTATTAAAAAAATATGCTTTGCAAAAAGGTTTTGACGTGGTTGTCAGTAACTGGATACCTGTATCGGGCAAATGCCCTGTCAGAATAAGCAGTACAAAAATCAGAGAGCTTGTTCTTGATGGTAAAATCGAAGAAGCGCGGCAATTATTGGGACGATTTTATCAAATTAGAGGAATGGTCGTGCCGGGGCGTAACAGAGGAGGAAGGCTGCTGGGTTGTCCGACTGCAAATATTAATTTAAAAGATGAGCTTTGTCCCAAAAAGGGAGTTTATGCTGTTATAGTAGAATGCCTGAATTCCAAATATAAGGGAGTCGCTAATATTGGTTATAGCCCGACCTTTACCGATCAAAAATTTACTGTTGAAGTTCACATACTTAACTTTAATAAGGATATATATAAACAGCAAATTAGGGTAAATTTTATTAAACGTATAAGAGATGAAAAGAAATTTTCGAATATAAACGAATTATCGGAACAGATTAAAAAAGATATTCATAAAGCAGATGAATTGCTGCCTGATTTATGATTAACGGGCGACCACAAGGGTCGCCCCTACTTCATTATATCTAAAGCAATCAACAATATGGTCGTTAACCATACCTGTAGCCTGCATAAATGCATAGCAGATTGTAGGGCCGACAAAATTAAACCCTCTTTTTTTTAAATCCCTGCTCATAGATAGAGATCCTTCTGTTGCTGCAGGGATCTGATTTTCATGCGTCCATGAATTTTTTTTTGTTTTACCATCGGTAAAACGCCAGATATAAGTATTAAAACTGTTGAATTCTTTTTGAATATCAAGAAATGCTTTTGCGTTCTGCACAACAGATTCTATTTTTAAACGGTTTCTGATAATAGACTTGTTATTCATCAGCTCTGCGATTTTATTCTGGCCATATTTTGCTATTATTACAGGGTTGAATCCTGCAAAAGCTTTTTTAAAACCGGCTCTTTTTTTTAGAATAGTTATCCAGCTAAGTCCGGCCTGAGCTCCTTCGAGTACAAGAAATTCAAACAGGATTCTGTCATCATGCACAGGTACGCCCCATTCCGTGTCGTGATATTTTATATAAAGGGGATCAGAACCCGGCCATTTGCATCTATGTTTCATTTTATGGGCTTTATTTTGTTCCCGTTCCTTGTAATTTTTATTTAAACAGATAAAAGCCGATGGCCTTGTCCGCAGGGTTAGACGGATCAATCGTACAGAATTCAGCGCCTATTTCCGTGCCATGGATATTTTTTATGATAACTTTTTTTTTAATCAACGTTTTTTGTTTATCATTAAGTCGAAATTCCACCATAATTTTATCATCAACGCTGAAGTCATTCTGTATGTTGATAGTTAATTGCAAACCGGTACGGGATACATCTGTTACCTTTAGTGTGCCTCGGCCCACTTCCTCTAAAAAATCGATACCTATGCTGGAAACAATATTAATATAGATTCCTGGGAGATTTGTTTTTTTCCGATAAAATTTTCTTTTTTCAAGAATAGCGTAGTATGCATTTCCGCAAGGGCATTTGCATTTAATTTTAGATGCTTTATCAAGGTTTTTGTATTTTGAAACATCAATGTTTCTTGATTTTTTACATTCAGGACAGATAAAGACTGCAATATTATTATCGTTTACAAATATCTTTTCCAACATTATTATGCCTCAGATTTTTAGAAAAATATATTAGGAACGAGGATGTTCTTTCCTAATTGATTTTATCAACAGCAATTTTGGTGCCAAAAAAATTAAAATTGGAGTATTATTGTTTTTATGGGGCATTAACAAAATAGCATTCACAACTATGCGCATAGTTGTGAATGCTGCTTTATCTTAAGCCCTTGAAATATATGATAGATTATGATAAAAAACAATCACAACGTATTTTTTGAAGATACAAAATATTATCAAGAGCATACTGATTGGCATGATATCTTATCTTCCAGTATAACGACTGCTGAGGAGCTGGCACAATATTTACCCGTCAAAAAAAAAGATATTCGGGAAGTTACCCAAAGATACCCGATGCGGATCAATCCTTATTATTTATCACTTATCAAGGATGTGAATGACCCTTTCTGGAAGCAGGCAGTACCTGACCTGCTTGAGATAAAGCTCACCTCCGGAATGGAAGATCCCCTTGCAGAGGAAGCTCAATCTCCAGTTCCTAACCTGATTCATCGTTATCCAGATAGAGTTCTTTTCATGGTTTCAGATCAATGCGCCATGTATTGCAGACACTGCATGCGCAAAAGAAGAGTGGGAAACCAGTTTAAAGTAAACGATGATACAATCAAAGATGGCATAGACTATATCCGTTCAAACAAATCCGTACGTGATGTTCTGGTTTCCGGTGGTGATCCTTTACTCCTGGAAAATGATAAGTTAGATAAAATTCTGCTGCGTTTGCGCTCTATAACTCATGTGGAGATAATCAGAATTCACTCGCGAGTGCCGTGTACTCTTCCCCAGAGAATTACCAGAGAGCTTGTTGGGATTTTAAAAAAATATCTTCCCCTATATATTAATATTCAATTTAATCTCTATAATGAAATTACCAGCGAAGCCACAAAAGCCTGCTCAATCCTTGCAGATGCCGGCATACCCCTGGGATGTCAGACTGTACTATTAAAAGGGGTAAACAACAGTGCCATTGCAATGAAAAAGCTTATGCAGGATTTACTCAAAATCAGGGTAAAACCATATTATATTCATCATGCTGATTTTGTTAAGGGAACCTGCCATTTTCGTACATCAATAAAAGACGGTTTAAAAATTATGAACGAACTTTACGGACATACGTCCGGCCTTGCAGTACCACATTATATGATTGATCTGCCTGGTGGAGGTGGCAAGGTCCCGCTTATTCCAGAAAATATTATAGAAAGGGGTGATGGTTACCTAATGGTGAAAAATTACAAAGGCGAGGTTTATAAATATCCGGATTAACGGTACCTGGTGAACTACTATTAATTTTCTTTGTTTTTGGTTACTATTCTGATAATTTTTGGTTTATAAGCATTTTTTTTTGCCAGCTTTTCAGACCTTAACCTTATCACAAAAATTGCAAGGAAAAATAATAGAAAAGCAAAAATTGCGGAAAGAAATGAATCATTATAGTTGTATTTTAATGCAAGGTGATGACCTGTAAATGCGCCTGCAATCATGCATATAATCGGAAAAACATACAGCATGAACATGGCCTTTAATAATGAGGTTGTTGCAAAACTAAGGACAACCTTATCACCTGTTTTGGCACCAATCGGATTATAGGCTTCAACAATCATTTCTTTCCCGCTTTGCATTTCGCTGCAAGAATCTTTTGAAGAACATGCCTCGCAAGAACTGCCCTTTATTGTTTTAGCCCAGGCAGTGTCGCTACCTGTTTTTGTTATTATTCCTTCTTCAGTAGCCAAATCATAACCCTTATAGATCTATAAAAATTAAATGTAATAATTCATACCAAGGGTATGAATTAAATTTTATAAATTATTCTCTTGTCTGTAATAATAATATCCACATGCTTATCATGCGATTCGGTCGGCAACTGCTTTAGAATTTGCTCCTCAAATGCAATACCAACTTTTCTTGTAGTTATCGGTAATTGTGGAATAAGTTTGTCATAACAGCCATCGCCTGAACCGATTCTGCTGCCTTTTTCATCCATTGCAAGTCCTGGAATAATTGCAATATCTATACATTTCACGGGGACAACCTTGCATTTTGCAGGATCAGGTACCATTAATCCCATTGGTCCTATTTTTAGGTTTGTCGCAACATTATCTATCTTCATTAATGTCACTTGATTCTTTTTTGTACCAAAAACAGGCAGAATGACAATTTTTTTAAGTTGTAAAGATCTTGCAATTATTTGTTCAGTATTTACTTCATTAAGGTTGTTTATATATAGTAATATAATATTTGATTCCAGGAAATTTGCGAATTCAAACAATCTATTTTCTATTGCTTTAGTTTTATTTTCTAAATCGCTTGCAGAAAGTGTGGAAAGTGTTATAGAAATATTTTCGCGGATACCGCATTTTTTTTCCCTGACTGCTTCCATTTTAGGTCTCCTGAACTAATTTTACAAAAAATCTATTTATACAATAACGGAGTGAAATTAATTTGGGAAGTAAAAAAATATATATAAATGAAGTTTCATATAAAGTCAACTTATAATAATCATTGACTAAATAGTCTGCAAGTTGTAGCTGCTTTTGGTAATTCAAGCTTATAGAAACGAGGATATTGGAATGCTGGACATAAAATATGTAACCCAAAATTTACAGGAAGTTCAAAAGATTTTTTCGACCCGAGGCGAAACAGCCGACCTTGAATCCTTGAATTTTTTTAATCAACAACGCAAAAAAATTTTGTTGGAACTTGAAGATCTCAGGCATCGTCGTAACGTGGTTACACAGGAGATTGCATTAATAAAAAAAGCAGGGGAGAATGCCGAAAAACTTGTTGTTGAAATGCGTACAGTTTCATCCCGGGTCAAAGATCTTGCAGCTTTTTTATCAGAAACAGAAGAAAAAATTAAAACTATTGTCATGGCCTTGCCTAATCTTCCTCATGCATCTGTTCCGGTGGGTACGGATAGCGCTGAAAATCCGGTGCGATATATCAAAGGTAATCTGCCTGCTTTTGATTTTGTCCCCCTGGCACACTGGACTTTGGGTGAAAAACTTGGTATTCTTGATTTTAATCGGGCTGCCAAGATTACCGGAACCCGTTTCCCGCTCTATTTTGGCCTTGCCGCTAAACTGGAGCGCGCCTTGATTAATTTCATGCTTGATTTGCATACGGAACAACACGGTTATAAAGAGGTACTGCCTCCGTTTATCGTAAACAGCAGCAGCATGAGAAATACCGGCCAGCTTCCCAAATTTGAAGAAGATCTTTTTAAACTGCAGGGGTGGGATTATTATTTAATTCCAACGGCGGAAGTTCCGGTTACCAATATTCACCAGGGTGAAATCCTTGCAGAAGATGAACTGCCGATTCTTTATACTGCTTATACCCCATGCTTTCGTTCTGAGGCCGGATCTTATGGAAAAGATACCAAAGGATTGATCAGGCAGCACCAATTTAACAAGGTTGAACTGGTTAAATTTGTAAAACCTGAAACATCTTATGATGAGCTTGAGGCTCTCCTTAAAAATGCCGAAAGCATTCTGGGATATCTTGAAATTCCTTATCAGGTTATAGAGCTTTGCACTGGTGACCTTGGCTTTTCGGCCGCCAAAACCTATGATATTGAAGTATGGATGCCTTCCCAGGGTATTTACAGGGAGATTTCTTCATGCAGCAATTTTGAAGATTTTCAGGCTAGACGAGGCAATATCCGGTTCAGGCGTAAAGGAAAAAAAGGAACCGAACTGGTACATACCTTAAATGGTTCCGGGCTTGCAGTAGGTCGTACAGTGGCGGCGGTAATGGAAAATTTTCAGGAATCTGACGGATCAATAGCAATACCCAAAGTATTGCAGTCTTATATGGGAGGGATAAAAAGGATAAAACAATGCGAATAAAAGATTTTCCGAAAGATATAAGACCATTTTTAATACCTAATCACAAAGGAAAACTGATATATCGCTGTCTTGATTGTAATCGGAAATTCGGAATTGAGACGCTTCTTTATACCTGCCCGGAATGCGGGCAAATTTTGCTGATTTATGATGAGAACTTTGACCGTTTGAAGCAGATTCCCGGGGAAAAATGGCGCCGGATTTTCGATTATCGCAGAATGCTGACCAAACCGGCATTAAAGGGTATTTACCGTTATCATGAATTTATCGGTCCGGTGCTGCCCCTGGAAACGATTGTCTATCTTGGGGAGGGACATACGCCTGTTATAGAGGCCAACTCCTTTTTGCAGGATAAGGTTGGGGCCAGGTTTTTTTTCAAAAATGATGGCCAGAACCCAAGCGCCTCCTTTAAGGACCGTGGCATGGCCAGTGCGTTTAGCTATATCAATTTTTTAATTAAGGGAAAGTACTTTGAAAATGTGCTGGCAGTATGTGCTTCTACTGGTGACACCTCTGCTGCTGCTGCCTTATATGCATCATTTCTACAGCCGCTTGTAAAATCTGCCGTTCTGCTTCCGCATAAAAAAGTGACACCCCAGCAACTTTCACAGCCTTTGGGGAGCGGCGCTGCCGTATTTGAAATACCGGGTGTTTTTGACGATTGCATGAAGGTTGTAGAGAGTTTATCGGAAAGATACAACGTGGCGCTTTTAAACTCCAAAAATGCATGGAGAATTTTAGGCCAGGAGTCATATTCATACGAGATTGCGCAGGAATTTGAATATGATATGGAGAACAAGGTGGTAATAGTACCTGTAGGTAACGCAGGTAATATTTCAGCAATTATCAGTGGCTTTCTCAAATTTTATGATGTCGGAATTATCCGGAGTCTTCCAAAAATTATCGGAGTGCAGTCGGAACATGCAGATCCTGTTTACCGGTATTATCTTGAGCCTGAAACAAAAAAACGTAATTTTGTGCCGGTAAGAGTAAAATCAAGCGTAGCCCAGGCCGCAATGATCGGTAATCCAGTTTCAATGCCCCGGGTTATACACCTTGTCGAACTTTATAACAAAATTTCTGGCGCTGAAAATGTATTTTTTGTTGAGGTTTCCGAGCAATCCATAATAGACTGGGAACTTATTGCAAACCGTAACGGCCATATCGCCTGCACCCAGGGAGGTGAAGCATTGGCCGGTCTTGTAAAGGCATCCGGGCAAGGATTAATCGGGCAGGATGATGTGGTTATATTAGATTCTACTGCCCATGCAATAAAATTTTCCGGTTTTACAGATACCTATTTCAAAAATAATTTTCCTGATGAATTTAATATTATACCCGATCCGGATCTTATTAATGCCCCTGTTCTGGTCAAACCCGGGGATTTACAAAAATTTCCCGCTCCAGGAAGCCCCCTGGAGGGAGATGATTTTAAAATTTTTGTAAAACGTGTATCTGACGATATTGCCAAATTTTTAAATCTTAAGGAACGGGGATGAAATAACTTCCCCAAGTAGGCGCACAGATTTAGGTCAGGTTTGTTCGATCTAAAAGTACAAAAGTTGCAGGAATAGCAAGCTATTTCAAGATTTTTGTGCTTTCAGATTGAGCAAAGATGGCCTGAAGCTGTGATGCATAGTTGGGGAAGTTATTTTGTCTTCGTTGATAAGGAACGGGGATGAAGAAATTCTGCACCTTAACGGCTGGTATTATATCAGGACTACTGCTTATTTCATTTAATGCTCATAGTGCATTACTATATAAGACATATCTGGTGCGGCAAATCGGAGGCATTGATATACTGTGTGATCCGTATGTGGTACAAAAACATGACTGGATACTCAAGGTTTTCAAGCAAAAAGGTGAGATATCAAACAAAGATTTCCCCACATTTCTGAGAATTTTCAAGAAAATCAACCCGAATGTCAAGAATCTTGATATAATCAGGCCGGGTCAGCATATTCTCATCCCTTTAAGAAAGTTGCTTCCCGGAACAATGCCTGGCCAGGCTTCAGGAATTATTACCATTCCGTTTGTAAGCATAATGAGCATTGCTGAACTTCTTGGCAAGCATACGACCGAATACAAGGTGCAAAAGGGTGATTGCGTATCAAAACTTATTGCGCAAGGATTTGGAATATACGGTTCACAAGCATATAAAGACGGCATTAAACTTTTTAAGCAGATTAATCAGGGGATTACTGATATTAATAGTATTAAAGCCGGGCAGACAATCAAGATGCCGGAGGCATCCATACAAAACGAGTCATGGTATGCTTCCATGTTTGATAATTCAGGTAAGCTTATTGAGGATTTTAATAAAAAACCCAATTCAGATGCTATTAATCTCAGTGCTTTTGAATCCGAAGAGAAACAAAATGAACCAAAATCTCCACTGGCGGAAGCTGCCTCTATCCTTGAAGCCAAACTTATTAATAAAGGTATTTATCATTTTCCCAGAAAAGATAAAAAGGATATCGAACTTAATCTGTCTCGTTACCCTGTTTTTGAATTTAAGGGCGGGGAAAAGGTTATATGTGCCGGGGAGGAGGGTTTTTCAGAATTCAAAAAAGAGGTTATTAAATCGCATTGGAACAATATGAAATTTGCGGCGTTTTCTGTAGAATCTTCGTCAGAGCAAGTATTTGATGCGGTATTGGCAGTCATCGGAAAAGATAATTTAAAAACAAGCTTTTCATTTTCAGACCGGGGAGTGAAGGTACTGATTCGGGCTAAATGGATAATAGATAAACCGTCCGGAACCGGTCAGGGAATAAATCATCTCTGTATTTTTTGGATAGATAATATAGATCAAAGAATTCCTGATACAATATTACGCTACCTGTTACAGCATAATATAATAATAAAAGAATTGTTTCGTGGTAATGTCGAGGTTGAACAACTAACTGAAAAAGAGAATAGATATGATTATGATGAAAATATTGTAACTATAAGTAGTACAGACCAGAAAATATTTGTAAAGGATTTTCTAACTGCCATTGGATATAATTATACTCCGAATGTTCATATTACTTTTCCGTATGCCGGTGTTCAGGTAAAGGCCGTGTCTAATTTGATATCAGTTGACAGCGGGCGCCCCTTGCTTGTGGATTACGGAGATTTATACGGGGATTCAGTAGGAGCAATAAAAAAGGCAGGTTTTGATATTGTACAAATATTTAAAGAAGACAGCGTTAATCTTGTAATGGAAAAAATTTTGCATGCTATTAATATTAAATATCAAAAACATCCACGGTTTAATGCTGCGCAAAGACCTGGCCAGCAGAATGTAAATTTAATAGTAAACGGTATTTTAATAAATATAAAAATGGATAAAAAAATATTTTTCCCAGATTCTGACCTTGATCATGAACTTGTTCAGTTTTTTAAAGATATGCAGATCAAGCTTGTTCTGACTTATGGGACACAGATAAACACAGATAAACACAGATAGGTTTATTTTTTTTAAAAAAATAGAATGCCTACAGGATAACAATATGATTAAAAAAAATTTTTTTATTATAATTTTCGCTATTTTTGTTTTATTTTTTATTTCGTGTACTTCCTATATTACAAAACAAAAAAAACAGGGGGAAGCTATAAGGAATTTGGGCGAGGCATATATGAGTGAGGGAAATTATACTTTTGCCTTGAGAGAACTTCTTAAAGCTGAAAAAATATATCATAAGGATCCTTTTCTCCATAATGACCTGGGGGAGACGTATATGGCAAAAAACAAAAAGGATCTTGCCATAACCCATTTCAGGAAAGCTATTAAATTAAAGTCAGATTATGCCCCTGCTATAAACAATCTGGGCGTGGCCTATATGGCAAAAGGTGATTGGGATACGGCAATTGATTGTTTTAAAAAAGTCAGCAAAAATCTTCTTTATGTGACTCCACATAATCCTTTATCGAATATGGGTCTGGCTTATTATAATAAAAAAGAATATAAACTTGCAGAACAATCCTATCTTGAAGCTTTGAACCTGCAGCCGGAATTCATAAAAGCCCTGCTGGGACTTGGCCGAACCTATATTAAGCTGAACAGACTTCCTGATGCAGTTAGAACTCTTGAGGCAGGCGCTGCAGCTTATGAAAAGGCTATTGCAAAATTAGAAAAAGACGAGAAACCCTCTCCGCAATTATCTGTTGTATATTTTGAATTAGCGGAAGCATACAGGCGTTCCCATTCGTATACAAATGCTGTTGAAGCATACAACAGGATTATGGAACTTTTTCCGAACAGCAAGCAGGCCAGGAAGGCAAGACAAAAAGCTGAAGAAATATAGCTTTTTGGATAATTCGTGCCTGAACGAAAATCCCGTTCAGGCACGGTTTTGGGTTTATTGATTTAATGCAGCGGATAACATATCCTTGCACCATCATGAGCTCCTTTTTCCGAATCTGTGACCAGAACAGTGGATGAGTCCTCTTCAGTGCGCAGCACAAGCAATATTCCGTATTGAACAGGGGGCAGCAGCACAGCCTGATCTGAATGGGCACTTACCCTGGCTTTTTCCTGGTAAAAAATGCTATACTGTTGTCCTGGCATTATCCCGTCTCTGGAACCCTTGTCGATAAAGGCAATGTCAGTCTCCCCTATTATAACTTTATGCTCTTCTGCAAGAATGATTGTTCCTTCGAGTCCTTTTACACTGCTTTTAAAAGTAATTTCAGGAGAAAGTGGTTCATACGGCATAATTAGATCATAAAGGTTTATAGCCCTGTATGATTTTATAATCTTGCCAACAGCAAATCCCGTCTCTTTTTTAAAAATTTCTACCACACCTGTAAAATAGTGCTGTACACCTGAATAAGGTGTAAGCTTTTGGGCCCTCACCGGTTTTATCGTTCTGTAAATATAATATTTTTTACCTTCAGACAGGGGTATTCCCCCTTCTTCCCTGATATAAACAATATCACTTTCATTTATCATTACCTTTGTATCTTTTACTTTTAAAATGGTGCCGGATGGATTAACAGCTTTTCTTTTTATGAAACCGACCTGATTTATTTTAGAGTAATGATAAGTTATATGTTCGTTTTTTGTCTCTGTTTTTTGTTTGATTTTTTTATTTTTAGCGATGCTCTCTGCGCCCTCTTTCAGGTATAAACGAATTCGTTCGCCAGAATAGATCCAGTGTGGATTTGGTATCTGTTTGTTTTCCTGCCATAAATCAGGCCACTGCCATGGAGAATCGGAAAATTTTTGAGAAAGATCCCAAAGAGTATCTCCCTTTTGAACAGTGTAGTAAAATCCGTTTTCATATTCAAGTTTTTCACATCTTTCTTCCGCACAAAGGTTTAAAGAAAAATTAAACAATAAAGTGCACACAATCATTAAGCGGATAAATATTTGAAATTTTGATTTGCAATTCATTCTGGCCCCCGATCTTGTTTCTTAATTCTGATTACAATTTGTGTAAGCGTTCACCGGTACAGGCGACGTAATGATAAACCCTTAGATGCCCTGGGTTCCCGTAAGTTCGTACCCTTGGTGAACTATTACGGATTTTTTTATTTTTTTGCGAAGATATTGATCCCTATACAGGAATAGTCCCGTTAAAAATACAAGCAACATTTGTTCCATTTTATTAAAAAGCAAGAAACGAGGGTAGGATTTTTTAATTTTTTTGAAGGGATTATATTTTTAAAAAATATTTTTGTTGATAGAGCCAGTTTCAAAATGTTCAATTTTGTTCGAGGTCAAGGAAGACAAAAATTTTAACCACAGGAATACATTAAGTATTTCGAGGATTAAACCCTTTTTAAGATCAGGTTGACTGACGCAGAGATCGGGCAAAAAGGGGGGGGCGTTTTGAAATTGGCTCGATGGGATAAAATTAAGAAGTTAGTGGTGTGCCCTATGCGCGCAACATGGACACACCACTGGGGATATCTTTTTAGGTCTCTTCAACTGTTATTGCATCTGCGGGGCAAACCTCTATACAACTTTCACAACCCAGACATTCCTCAGCATTAACCGGTACGGATTTTTTATCTACCATTTCGAACACATCTACCGGACAAACATCAACACATTCTTCACAACCTTCGCATTTATCTGCATCTACTGTTGGAACAAAAGCCATTTTTAAATCTCCTTATTATAAAAAAATCAAAGCGAATAGATCTCACCGTTTATACATAATTTTATTGTCCTTATACAAAGCAATAAAAAAAGTCAAGAGAAAATAAAAAAGGTCAGTATGCTTTCTCACTCAAGAGCCCGGCAACGAGATAAAAGAACTTCTCATCAAATTTTCAAAGATACAATATTACCATTGATTTGTGAACTGGCTCGTGTTACCTACCCAATCAAAATGAAGGAACGAGGACGAACAAACCTGACCTAAATCTGTGCACCTGCTTGCGGAAGTTATTTCGTCCCCGTTCCTAAGGCAAATCTAAAGTAATCGCCTACAAATTTGTTGCATATAAACATGCAGAATTGTAAAAATTGCTTTTGTGGATCCTCCCTAAAACATGGTTTTATTTTAGTATTATGTCAGAATATTCTATTCTTATTGTTGGTTATATTTTAGGTTTTTATATGTCGTGGAATATTGGTGCCAATGATGTGGCAAATTCCATGGCTTCCGCTGTCGGCGCTAAAGCCATAACAATCAAGCAGGCAATTTTTATTGCTGGAATTTTGAATATTGTCGGGGCTGCCTTTCTTGGTTCGCATGTAACCAATACTATCAGAAAAGGTATTGTTTCCACAGACGTTCTGGCTGATCCACACCTTGCTCTTATTGGTGCGCTGTCTGCTCTCCTTGCTTCTTCTTTATGGGTTAGTTTTGCAACCTGGAAATCGCTTCCTGTATCAACAACCCACTCAATAGTAGGGGCAATGATAGGGTTTGGCATAATGGCAGGCGGTTTTTCTGTAATTAACTGGGGCAAGCTCGCAGCAGTTGTCTTGAGTTGGGTTATTTCACCGATATTCAGTCTTGTGATTGCGTTCGTTATGTTTAAAATCATAGTCAGGCTGATTCTGTCAAAACAGGATGCGATTGCATGGGCTTTTAAGCTGTCGCCTTATTTTATCGGTATTACCTCTTTTGTTGTTGTTTTATCATTTCTTTTTAAAACACCTCTTGGTAAAAGATTTGCTATAGATACATGCTCTGCACTGTTAATTGCTTTAGCTGTGGCCCCCATAATCGGATTTACGGGTTTAAAGCTTTTACGCTGCTTGCTTGCACATAAAAAAAATGGTGTTGAAGAAATTTTCAGACGTATTCAGATAGGAACTTCCTGCTATGTAGCCCTTGCTCAGGGGGCCAATGATGTGGCCAATGCAATAGGACCGCTGGCGGTGATTTATTTTCTTGTTACAACAGGATCTGTTGGCGCAAAGGTGCCTGTTCCTATTTTTCTACTTTTATTTGGCGGGATTGGCATTGCTCTGGGAATAGCTATGGCCGGTCATCGTGTGATGGGTACCATCGGCACCAAAATTACAACGCTGACGAATACACGAGGTTTTGCAGTCGATTTTGCTGCCGCAACAACCGTGCTGATAGCTTCAAAATTAGGCCTGCCTGTTTCTACAACACATGCTGCTGTGGGTGGTGTTTTTGGTGTAGGCATTGCAAGGGGGTTTGAAGCGGTTAATTTTAGTATTGTGTTTCAAATAATGCTTTACTGGGTATTAACAGTGCCGGCTGCAGCGATTACAAGTATGGTTATTTTTAAATTGCTTCAATTTATATTATAAAGGAGCGTTATGCGTATACCATTTATATCACTGTTTACAACATCGCCTTTTGACGGTCTAATGAAACATGCTGAAAAGGTAAAGGAGTGCACATGGGCTTTTCAACAGGCGATAGAATGCCACATTACGGACAGGTGTCTGACTTTTGAAAAATTCAGAGAAGAGGTTATTCAACTTGAAAGTGAAGCAGATGTCATTAAACGCAGGATTCGTGGTCATCTGCCGAAATGGACAATGCTTCCTGTGGACAAGTTTCAGTTATTTCGATATTTAAGAGAACAGGATCACGTTCTTGATTCGGTTGAGGATGTACTCGACTGGATTTCATACAGGAGTGACCCAGGCATACCCAAAGAGCTTGAGAAGGATTTTTTTCTTTTGCTGGATTCAATTATTGCTCCGATTGAAGAGCTAAGCAAAATGGTATCCGAAGCCAGAAAATATTTCAGGAGTTATTCAGAAAAACAGAGGTTTGTTGTAAAAAAAATTATCCGCTCAATACGTCAGCAGGAACATGATGCTGATACTGCTGAAGATATTGTAAAGAGCAAGATTTTTAATCTGATCAAGGATCCTGTTACTGTATTTCATATGGTCAGGCTTGCTGAAACAATAGGGTCTATAGCTGATCACGCAGAGAATGCCGGCGATATGATGAGAGCCATGATAGCGAAGTAGGCAGAATTAGCAGGGTTGGCATTACCCACCCTGCTATACGTTGAGATTACAGGTTAGAAAAATGCCCACCAAATATAAAAGCAAAAAGCCACCCATGCAAGAAAGCTGATGACATAAGACATCCAGTTGATAGGCCTTTTTGCAAATCCGGTCTTATCAATTTCACCCACTTTTTTTCCGCAGGCAGTGCATTTTTTTGCGTCAAGAGGCAGGATAGTTAAACAGTCAGGGCATTTTTTTGTTATAAAACAATGATTGTTTTCACTCATCATTCATTTCCCAGGAAATTATTTTCTATGGAAATTTCGCTTCTTTTTCTCAACTGCGCCAAATATGTTTCAAAAGTATGATTTTTTTTCTCTTCTAATATTTTGGTTCTTATAGTCTCTTTATTATCGTTAAATTCATCAGGGTCGGCTTTTTTATTGTCATTAAATTCTATTACATAATAACCTCTTATACCTTCAATAAGATGTTCAGGAAGTTTATGTTTTTCAGAGAGTTGGAAAGAGACTTTAATAATACTTTCTTCCAGGCCGCTATTCTTTGGCAAATCATTTCTTTTAAAAAAATCGGAAGTGGAAGATTTTAGATTATACTTTTCAGCTCCGGAGCTGATTAAAACACCACTTTTTAAATCATCAAGAAGTGCCTGAGCATCCTGCTCGGCTTTTTCTTTTTGTTTCTTTTTTATCAAAGCACTTATGACTTTTTCCTGCACAGCACTAAATTCATGTATTCTGGAAGGATTTTTTTCTATAAGCTGCAAAACATAATAACTATTTTTACAATCAACGATATCACTGATATCCATTTTCTGTAGAGCAAAAGCCGCTGATGCAAATTTTGACCGATCGGATATGCCTTTTTCAGGCCCTTGTTTTGTAAAAAAATCGGTTGTCTTAACCTTTATATTATGTTCCCGTGCGGCTGTTATCAGATCATCACCTCCAAATGAGGCCGAATAAACAGATTCAGCTTCATCATAAGCAAGGTTGAGAGCACGTTCTTTGGTAATTTCTGCCTGTATTTTTATCGCAGCTTTTTCAAATGGTGTTGTTGATTCCGGAGTAACTTTTTCAACCTTTATTATATGCCAGCCGAATCTCGTTTGTACTGGATCGCTTATTTCACCAGGCTTCATAGAGAATGCCTTCTCTGCAAAAGGTTTGACCATATCCTTTTTTCTGAATGCCCCCAGGAAACCACCATTATTCTTGCTGGGGCCTTCTGAATATTGTTTTGCAAGCTCAGCAAAATTGTTTTCTTTTTTAGCCATTGCCAAAATTTCAAGGGCCTTTTTTCTTTGCGCTTCAACCATTTCAGGGCTTACATTCTGGCCTGTTTTTAACAGAATATGTCTTGCCTCTACAGTTTCAGGTTCTATAAATTCATCAGGGTTCGCATCATAATAGTCCTGTATCTCCTGATTTGAAATATTTACTTCGGATTTGTAGTTTTCAGGATCAAAACGCAAATATCGTACCTTGACCTCCGGCTCTGTTTTATACTCTTCCTTATGGATTTCAAAATAATCGGATGCTTCTTTATCAGAAGGATTGATCCCTTTGTATGTTGCAGGATCAAAAAGAACATAATCAATTTTTATAGCTAAATTATTCCGAACAAACCATTCTCTCGCCTCTTCTTCGGGAACCTTGACGCAATCTGTGATAAATAATCTTAATTTGTTCAAAAGTAACGAAACAGATTGTTCTGATTCAAACTTTTCGGGTGTTGTTCGGATACGGTTTAAAATGCTGCTGTAAAGCCGTTTATCAAAGGTGCCGGCTGTTTGAAATGCCGGAAATTTTTTAATTTCAGAGACAACTTCATCCTGGGTAACACGCAACTTCAATTTTTCAGCTGCATTGATCAAAAGCTTACGGTCTATAAGCATATTTACGGTTTGTCGTTTAATCCGCAGCATTTTTATCATTTCATCATTCAGATTATTCCCGAATCTTTTTCGGAATTGAGATAGAAGATTCTCGTATGTTTCCCTGTATTCATTTATTGTAATTTTTTCTCCGTTAACAACAGCTATAACATTATCTTTTTTAGAATTGTAACTACCCACGCCCCAGAAAACAAATACAATAATAATTACACCCAGGATGGCTTTTACCATCCACGATCCTGCCTTTTGTCGTAAAATCTTCAGCATTCAATCCACCATATATAATAAAATAAGTTGAAAAAATAATAAAATCACAAATTCAGATAGAGTTGTCAATCAAAAGTTGCAAGCAGAGAATCTTTATCATGGAAGTGACAAGATTAAAATTATTTCGTGCCCGTTCCTAACAAATCAGTAATTTTTTACCAAGAATTGATTGGATGAATGTGATTTAAAATAATTGCATACTAATAATATTATTGCTATAGTTTTTTTATATAACCGGCATGCTCTGTCGAGCACAACAAAACATGAAAGGAGACAAGGCATGCCTTGTCTCTACCACTTTAGGAACTTTCATATAAAACTTATCACGAAAACACGAAAATATAATTGATTTGGATGATTATTCAAAAAATGTGATACCCCATGCCTATTTTAGCACTTGAAGAATATCAAAAAGAACAGGTGATTTTGAATAACCTGTCTGTTGAATTTATGCGGCAGGCGAGGTTTTATCCTTTTGCAATCAAGGATAATAGAATCAGCATTGTAATGGCTGATCCGGATGATTTTTATACTATTGAGGCCATTCAGCTTGGATTCGGCCTGGAAGTGGATATTTACAGTGGTGTGGAGGAAGAAATCCTTGAAGCTATTGAAACCGGCTATGGTTCCGGGTCCCAGTCGGTGGAAAAGATAATCGAAGAAATGGGCAGAAGCATGCCGGGTTATGCTTCTGAAAATGAGGAGGATATCAGTCATCTCAAGGATTTGGCCTCTGAAGCGCCCATAATCAAGCTGGTTAACAAGATTATCACCAGGGCTGTTGAAATGCTTGCCAGTGATATTCATTTTGAGCCTTTTGAAAAGGATTTTAAAATAAGGTACCGGATAGACGGTGTGCTGCATAATGCTGAATTTCCTCCCAAACGTTTACAGGCGGCAATAATTTCAAGAGTAAAAATTATTGCCAAAATGAATATTGCAGAACGACGTTTGCCACAGGATGGCAGAATCAAGCTGAAAATATCTGGCAAGGAGATTGATTTCAGGGTTTCCACGGTTCCGACCCTGTATGGTGAAAGCCTGGTAATGAGAATTCTTGACAGGGAAAGCCTTATTCTTGATTTTGAAGCTCTTGGTTTTCCGAAAAATATGATCAGCAAATATAAAGAGCTGATTATCCAGCCCTACGGTATTATTCTTGTTACCGGACCCACCGGCAGCGGTAAAACAACAACTCTTTACGCTTCTCTGGCATCATTGAATTCTTCTGAAAAAAAAATCATCACAGTTGAGGACCCTGTCGAATACCAGTTAAAAGGGATTAATCAGATTCAGATTAACCAAAAAATCGGTTTAACCTTTGCCAGTGGACTCAGGTCAATTGTGCGCCAGGATCCTGATATAATCCTGATTGGTGAAATTCGTGATATAGAGACTGCTGAAATAGCAATTCAGTCCGCTCTGACCGGGCACCTGGTGTTCAGCACCCTGCACACCAACGATGCCACCGGCGCCATTGCGCGCATGGTTGAAATGGGGGTGGAAAATTATCTTCTTACTTCTGCACTTATAGGTGTTATGGCCCAGAGGC
>JAGGWL010000056.1 GCA_021157555.1 Deltaproteobacteria bacterium
AAGAACAATTCCAAAGCCAATTCCAAGTTTTTTACCTACTGTAAGATTTTTAAACATGGTTTTTCTCCTCTATTTTTTATGCTGCCATTTCAAGTTCAGCTATCTCTTCTTCCCGAAGAACCTTGTCAATATCAAGAAGAATTTTGACTCCGCCTTCCATTTTCGCCATACCAAGGATATAGTCAAGATCAAGTTTTGTTCCAAAGGAAGGAGGATCCTCAATCTCTTCATTTTTAACATTCAAAACTTCAGAAACAGAATCAACCACAACTCCCATAAGAATGGTATTTACCGTGCCTTCTATTTCAATGACTATAATACAGGTACGTTCAGTGTACTCCATTGCATCCATGCCAAACCTTATTCTGAGATCCACCACCGGAATTACCTTGCCTCTGAGATTAATAACTCCTTTTACAAACTCAGGGGTCTGTGGAACAGTAGTAACAGGCAGCATTCCGATTATCTCTTTAATTTTTAAAATACCAACACCATACTCTTCTGCCGCGAGTGTAAATGTAAGATATTTACCTTCCCTGTCAGACATGACCTGCACGGCCTGATCAATAATTTCAGTAGCTTCATCCATTTTTGACTCCTTTACATTTGATTTTTTGGGTATTTAAAAATGTTGGCTATAATAAAAAAAAACCTTTTAAAATTATATCGGCATGCGGATTTAAAACTTTAGGAAAATTAAGGATGGGGTGTTACCTTACGTAGAGACAAGGCATGTCTTGTGTTTGAAACGAGACAAGGCATGCCTTGTGTTTGAAACGAGACAAGGCATGCCTTGTCTCTACACTACAAAGCTGTAGTAATGGGACATAGGTTCACCAGATAATGACCTTTAAACCTGCCGTTGTTTTCTCTTGTGATGTCTGTTATTTCAGTATCAATTAATTCAGAAGGTGAGTTGGAATTTATGCTGTGATATTTCATATTAAAGACATCGCCGGCATGCAGTCTTCTAATAATTTTTGAATTTTCTTTTACAAGAACAAAGCTTTTCCCTGAATAACCATTCCACAGCTTAAACTGATAAGAATACTTTATCCCGTCTACGTTAAACTCGACACTGTAAAATTTGCCGACAAAAATGTCTGCCGCAAATTTTTGTTTCCACAAATTATCCGTTACAGCCATTTCTATCACCAATTTTAAATTTTCAGTGTTAATCTCGTTGATCTCTATTCCGCATATCGACAATAATGCCCATACTTTTCAGCATACCCCAGGCTTTCTCACGCTCATCTTCACTTGCATTATGAGATCCGTATATAATAATAGCACGGAGTGTTTCTTCACTGACTCCGGCTTTTTTAAGATTAATAATGTCATCTGCTGTAGTAAATTTTATTGATCTTAGTTCCTTCCCGTAGATTACAGGTTTATCATTCCTGACAAATGAGCCTTCTGAAACCAGCATTCGAACAGTATCATCACTGATACCGGCTTTTCTTAATTTCACTATTTCATCAATACTAAAAAGGCATGTTTCCAACACCTTCTCCGTGATGATTGCCTGAACAGTTTCGTCGCTGATACCGTTTTTCTTCAATATGATCATATCTTCAGCGCTCATGCAAAAAGCATTACCAAAAGCCATGAAAAAGAAAAATATTATAAAAAAAACTATATTCTGCATAACCCCTCAAGCAAAGCGCTCCCAAAGCAAGATGCCCATTTTATTTCAAAAAATTCAACAAACTGGGCTGCATAACCCGTGCAGACGCCGACAAGGCTGCTTCATAAGAGCGTTCCTCAAATTGTAGTTCTACAATAGCTGTGGCCAGATCGGCATCTTCTGTTTTTGAAAGCATATCCTCAATTCTGAGTTTAAAACTATCCAGCCTGCCGTCATGACCTTCCAGATGCTTGAATATTGAAGCAGAACTGGCTCGAGCTATATTAACCTGATCACGCGCTTCTTCAAGTAGATTAGCCTGATCTGCAACAGTTGATTGTTCATATACCGGCAACTCCAGGGCGGCTTGAAGCTTATCCAGCACAGTAAAAACATTGGAATCTGGAGGACCAGTGGTCGGAAATATATCCTCTCCGGTTAAATTTATTTTTACTTCCAAATTCTCATCTATGATTATTTTTTTTTCACCGACATCACCGTCATAAGAGCCATTACCAAGAAAAGCAGGTGTACTGGTTTTATGCCCTGCAAAAACATATTTACCCCCCAACCTGGTATTGGCAAGCTGCAACACCTGTTCACGTATAGAGGCTATCTGCTCTGCGGCTATCTCCCTGGTTGCATTCTCTACAGATCCTGCAGATTGCTCCATGGCTATCTCTTTGGCATCATTTAAAAGATCTGAGACCATATCAAGAGTCGTCTCCGTCATCTGAATTCCTGCTTTTCCTTTTGCAATATTACTCTGGTACTGATCTATAGAAGCAAGTCTTTTCCTGTAATCCAGCACCTTCCCCATACCAATGGGGTCATCCGAAGGTTTGTTTATTCTCTTCTCTGTGGCAACCTTGACCTGGGCTTTTAACAACCTTTCGGAATTTTTAAAAAGATTACCAATAATCGTATTATAAACAGCATTACTACTTACTCTCATAACTCACCTCGTTAGGAATATTTTGTCTCCGTTCCTAAATATTCATAAGTGTTGCCAGCAGCTCATCAACAGTACTTATCAATTTAGCAGCAGCATTATAAGCATGTTGAAATTTCACAAGATTAACCATCTCTTCGTCAATGGAAACTCCTGATACTGTTTCACGGTAATTATATAACTGATCTGCTACTGATGCCTGGTGATTATAATTCATACCCGCATTATTAACGCTGCTGCCGACATCGCTGACAATCGAATTATAGTAATCATCAAAAGTTGAACTGCCTATTGAAATGGAATTCTGCAGTTCTGCAATGGCCAGAGCATTCCCGTTGTCACCGGCTCCAGCAGCACTTCCGGCTGCTATAAGATCAGTATTTGCAAGCAGAGCTGAATCAACAGTCATACCCAAAGCTGAGGTGCCTGAAAAAAAATTGCCTGCCGCATTACTATTTATATCATAACCATTCGTATGAAGAGCATTAACCTGTGTTATGATTGAGGCTGCCAGGGTGTCCATTCTGTCCTGATAATCAGGAACAATAGCATCTCTTGTTTCGATCCATCCTTTCAGCTTTCCCCCGGAAATTTTTTCGGTAATATCAGTCTGATTCCCATCGCTGTCGATCCATTCCACATTATAATGACTGCCATTAATTTTGGTGGTCAAATCATAAGAAGAGACACCTTCCACCAAAGGGTGGCCGCCGCTGGTCAATACTGTCATGTGCCCTTGATTGTCCTTAAAACTGTTAACATCTATAAATCCGGAAAGGTCTTTTAAAACAAGGTCTCTTTGATCCTTTAATTCATTTGCGTTATGCCCCCCTATTTCCGCTTTCTGGATTTTTTCATTCAAGTCGGCTATATCTTTTGCAAGCAGGTTGATTTCATCCACAGCTCCCTTGATATTTGTATCCATATCTTTTTGGGTCTGTACAAGATCCGATGCAATTTTGTTAAACATTCCGGTCATGGTTTGACTCCTGGCCAGCAATTCCACCCGTTCAACATGACCTGATGGATTATTGGCGACTTCCTGCCACACATTCCAGAAATCACCCATAGCCTGATTCAGCCCATTGCCTGATGTTTCATCGAAAATCATTTCAACTTTTTCAAGAGAATTTTTTTGAGCTTCCCACTTTCCCAGGGTCTGGTTCTCATTGTTGATTTGAGTTCCCAAAAACTGGTCATACATCCGATCTATTTTTTTATTGGCTCTTACGCCGCTGCTCATCTGGCCTGTTCCATATCTGACGGGATCCGTAGATTCCATGTTTAATCTTTGCCGTGAGTATCCAGGGGTATTTACATTGGCAATATTATTACCGGTTACATCAATAGCCTTCTGATGGGTTGCCAGAGCTTCCCTTCCTACACTTAACAATCCGTAAATATTAGGCATAACAGATACCTCTAATTTTTTTGCAAATAGTTGATTACTGATTGAGCAATACCGGACAAAGGTAGTACCTCATCAGCGGCTCCGATCTTGATAGCTTCTTTAGGCATCCCAAATACAACAGATGTTTGTTCATTTTGTACAAAAGTATGCGCTCCGCTATTTTTCATTTCAAAAAGCCCCTTGGCTCCATCTGCTCCCATTCCGGTAAGAATAACACCAACCGCATTTTTTCCGGCATTTTTTGCAACAGACCTGAATAACACATCAACTGCCGGACGCTGATAATGAACTCTGGGGCCGTTCTTTAACTTCACCATGTAAGTGCCTCCACTTCGAACAAGGAGCATATGAAAATTTCCGGGAGCAATCAGCGCAATCCCTGGCACAACATGATCATTCTCTTTTGCTTCCCGAACTTCCATATCGCAAAGTTCATTGAGACGCTGTGCAAAAGATTTAGTAAAAGTTGCCGGCATATGCTGCACAATTACGGTTCCCGGCGTTGTTGCCGGAAGAGACTTTAATACAACTTCTATGGCTTTAGTTCCTCCGGTGGAAGCTCCGATTGCTGT
>JAGGWL010000133.1 GCA_021157555.1 Deltaproteobacteria bacterium
CCTAAGTATATTAAGAATTTCTTTAAGCTCAATCCTGATTTCATCAATTATTTCCAATGAACATATAGTCTACTGATTAGCTGATCCTGATTTTAAATATTGACGCGCACCCTGAATGGTAAATTTTTTTTTATAAAGGAGGTGTTTAATCTTGAGGATTAGCGCAAGATCTTCTTTTCTATAGAGTCTTTGACCGGAAGGTGTACGTTTTGGCTTTATTTTTTTAAATTCGGTTTCCCAAAATCTTAGCACGGAGGCCGGAACATCTGCAAGTTCGCTGACCTCTCCGACCTTAAAATAAAACTTGTTTGGCAGTTCTTTTAATATGGGTATTTCTTTTGGCATTTTATGGTATTTTTTTTTATATGAAAGTGCCTAAAATTTAAAGTGATCTAAAATTCCTAAAGTTAAGGATTTCAATCAAAGGATGCTGGTTATTCAGGAAGTGCCGCATTAAATTCGGTGATAAGGTTATCTGAAAGTTTTTTATGTATTTTGTTAATCGTATTGTCTTCTAGTGTTCCCTGTGCAGACCTGTAAGTTATTCTGAAAGATATACTTTTTTTATCTGTCGGAATTGGTTCGCCTTCAAAAACGGCAAGCAGTTCCAGCTTTTCCAGCAGATTTTCCTTTAAAAGACTTTCATTTTCAAGGATATTTGCTGATTCAAAATTTTTATCAACGATCATTGTAATATCTCTGGAAACAGCAGGAAATTTCGGTACAGGTTCAGCAAATACTGTTTCCGGTATTAGTTTATAAAGTTCCGTAAGGTTGATTTCAAATATAAAAGCCTTTGCTGAAAGATTAAAATTATTTAAAACACGATGATTAACCTCTCCTATTATTCCTGCTGTTTTGTTTCCTGAAATAATTTGGGCTGTATATCCTGGTTTTGTATAATAGCATTGATTGTCCGGCAGCATTGTAAATTTTACAGAAGCTGTTTTGTTAATTTTAAGTGCGTCAAACAGGGCTTCAACAGCTCCTTTTAAATCATAAAAATCAACGGGGTTATCCTGATTGTGCCAGTTTGATTCCTCCCTTGTTCCAGTCAACAGACCGGCTATGATTTCCTTTTCACGCGGCAGAACATCCTCTCCCTTGTGAATAAAAATTTTACCTATTTCAAATAATTTTAAATTATATACATTTCGCGTAATGTTTCTACGCATGGTTTCAAGCATACCAGGAATAAGGGAAGAACGCATAACTGCATGATCTTTACTCAAAGGGTTTAAGAGGTTGACCATATTATACCTTGCATCGTCAGGCTCAAGATTCAGGCGGGCTGCAGATCGATTATTGATGAAGCTGTAATTAATACACTCTGAAAAGCCTAAACCGGTCATAAGGCTTTTGATCTGTTTTTTATAAACTATGTAAGATGAAGATTTTTTTGTTTTAGCAGGAATGGCAGGGAATGTTACAGGAATCCTGTTATAACCATAAAGACGGGCTATCTCTTCAATAATATCGACCGGCCGTTTTATGTCGACCCTGTAAGATGGCGGAGTTATAATAAATAAATTATCAAACTCGTCTTTTGTTTTATTTTTAACGGAGAATTCTATCCCTTGCAGCAGCTCTATGATTTTATTGCGTTTTATATTTGTTCCCAGAAGAGAATTTATTTCTTCAAGTTTTACATTTATTGATAAAGGTTTATAAGGTACAGGATTTTCATCAATTATTCCGTTTATTACAGTGCCGCATTTTGTTTTTTCTATAAGTTGTACTGCTCTCTTTAATGCTTTAATCGTACCTGCGGGGTCTACACCCCGTTCAAAACGGTGGGCGGCATCCGTGTTCAGACTGAATTTTTTTGAAGTTTTTCGTATGCTTGACGGATCGAAATATGCGCTTTCAAGAAGAACGGATGTTGTTGTATCTGTAACCTCTGAATTGAGCCCTCCCATGACACCTGCAATTGCAACGGGTTTTTCTCCATCGCAAATCATCAGCATTTGTTTGGAGAGTGTTCGTTTTTTATTATCAAGGGTAATAAAATTTTCCCCTTTTTTTGCGGTACGAACAACGATTCTTTTTTCTGCCAGCTTGTCAAAATCAAAGGCATGCAGCGGCTGACCTGTTTCCATCATAACATAATTTGTTATATCGACAAAATTGTTGATCGGCCGGATTCCTGTTGATATCAAACGATCTTTCAGCCAAAGAGGTGAATGACCTATTTTAACATTTTTAAAAAGCTTTGCTCCATATCTTGAACACAGATCAGTATTTTCTATTTTTACAGATGTCAGGTCGGAAATATTTTCATCCAGTTCGGCTGAAGCAATGGGCTTGCTTGAGGGGTATTGAACCTGCTTGTTTTGAAAAGCTGCAATTTCTCTTGCCACTCCTATAATGCCAAGGCAGTCCGGCCTGTTCGGAGTAAGATCAATTTCAAGCACAGGGTCGCTCAGTTTTAGCGCTATGGCAAGGCTTTCTCCCAGCTTGAGATTATCCGGAAGATTCATAATTCCTTTTTTGTCTTCGCCCAGACCAAGTTCGGTTGCACTGCATAAGATACCACCCGACGCTTCACCTCGAATTACGCTTTTTTTGATAACAAAACCGCCTGGCAGTTCGGCTCCAGGCAGAGCCAGTGGAACATGCATGCCTGTTTTTATATTATCTGCCCCACAGACTAAATTTATCTGGTCATCTCCGGTGGTTATAGTGCAGAGACTTAACCTGTCGGCATTGGGATGTGGCTTGATTTCCGTTATGCATCCAACAACAACTTTGTCAAGATATTCATATCTGTCATAGATATTATCTACTTCAAGGCCAGCCATGGTAAGGGCATCAGCAAGTTCCGAGAGTTCCATATCAATGGTAATATATTTTTTCAGCCAGCTTAAACTTGCTTTCATATTAGAATTGCCTTAAAAACCTGAGATCATTTTCAAAATATTTTCTTATATCATCAATCCTGTATTTCAGCATGGCGATTCGTTCTATTCCCATTCCGAATGCAAACCCTTTATATTGTTTTGTATCATAGCCCGCATTCTCAAAAACCGCGGGATGTACCATTCCGCAGCCTAGAACTTCCAGCCAGCCTGTCCCTGAACAGACTCTGCACCCTTTGCCTCTGCATATAACACAAAGGATATCGACTTCGGCGCTCGGTTCTGTAAAAGGGAAAAAGCTGGGGCGAAACCTTAATGATATCTTGTCATCAAATATCTGATGAACAAACAGAGTAAGCATCCCTTTAAGGTCAGCAAAAGTGATCTTTTTATCAACCATCAAGCCTTCCACCTGGTGAAACATTGGAGTATGTGTCAGATCGGAATCACATCTATATACTTTTCCAGGCGCAATAATCCTGACAGGAGGTTCCTGCTGCTCCATTATTCTTATCTGAATTGGGGATGTATGTGTTCTGAGAACAATATTATCTGATATATAGAAGGTATCCTGCATGTCTCTGGCAGGGTGATTTTTTGGAATATTCAATGCTTCAAAATTATAATAATCAGTCTCTACCTCCGGTCCCTCAGCAATATCAAAGCCAAATCTTAAAAAAATATCACAAATTCGATCTGTGATATGTGTAATAGGATGCAGGGAACCTGTGGCTGTTGGTCTGCCGGGAAGTGAAACATCAATTCTGTCTTCTGTTTGAAGCGATTTGTTTTCGATATCCCGTTGTTGTTTTTGGAAGGCTGCATTAAGACTTTTTTTTGTAAGGTTGGCCTGTTTTCCGGCTTCTGGTCTTTCGTCCTGAGGCAGTTTTGAAATATTTCTCAAAAATTGGGTTACAAGTCCCTTGCGGCCGAGATATTTTACAATAAGAGCTTCCAGACTCTTTTTGCAGTCGGCCGATTCAAGTTCCTGTAAAGCGTTTTTTTCTATTTGGTTAATGTGGTCGTTCACGATATAATTAAATACATTCTATGTATGTTGTTATTTTTTGTTTTAAAGCTGCATGGATGCTGTTGAGGCCAGTTTGGCGAAGCCTGAAGGATCGGATATAGCCAAATCTGCGAGGACTTTACGGTCAAGTTCAATGTCCGCAAGTTTTAAGCCATGCATAAATTTACTGTACGAAAGATTATTCAAATGTGCTGCAGCATTTATTCTGACAATCCAAAGCTTGCGAAAATCACGCTTCCTGACCTTTCGGTCACGATATGCGTACATAAGCGCTTTATCTACTGCATCTGCGGCGGTTCGATAGAGCTTGCTGCGGCCACCGCGGAATCCTTTTGCAAGCTTTAAAACCTTTTTTCTGCGTCGTCTTGCCTTAAAACCTCTTTTTACACGCATAATTTTACTCCTTATTAATCCTGATGACTACCCGTTAGGTAAAAGCAGTCTTATTTCTTTCATATCACTTTTAGAAGCAATTTGTCCTTTTCTTAAAGATCTTTTTCTCTTTGTTGTTTTTTTTGTTAAAATGTGACTGGAATGTGATTTTGAAAAAGCTATTTTTCCAGTGCCTGTTTTTCGAAAACGCTTTGCAGCGGATCTGTTTGTCTTGATTTTTGGCATTTGCTGCTCCTTGGTTAAACCTGAATTTTATAAAAAATAGCTCAACTCAGGTTAAAAATAGATGGCGCGAACTGTTAACAAAAACAGCACACGCCATGTTTATATCTTTTAAAAAATATTCTGAAAGATTTTTTATGGGTTCAAGAGTATTTAGCAGTTTTTATTCAGGCACTATTTGGGAACCAGCATCATGATCATTGTTCTACCTTCAAATTTGGGATATAATTCTACTGTTGCAATTTCGCTGACGCTTTCTGCAATTTTATTTAGCACATCCCTTCCCTGCTGGGAAAGTGTTATTTCCCGCCCTCTGAACATGACAGTAACCTTTACCTTATCCTTGTTACCTATAAATTTTGTTATATGGCCTATTTTTGTTTGCAAATCATGGTTGCCTGTTTTGGGACGAACCTTTATCTCTTTGATCTGAACTATACTCTGTTTCTTTTTTGCTTCCTGTTTTTTTTTGGTCTGTTCGTATTTATAACGACCATAGTCCATAATTTTACAAACAGGAGGCTTGGCATTGGGAGAGACCTCTACAAGGTCAAGGCTATGGTCTTTAGCCAGTGCAAGCGCTTGATGTATTGGCAATATTCCTGCCTGATTTCCTTCGGCATCAATAACTCGGACTTCTTTAGCTCTTATATCCCGATTAATAAAAGTTCTATCCTGTTGATTAGATTTTGAAAATTTTCTGTGTATAGCTATGCTTACCTCCCTGAGAACCTTTTATTAAGTCTTTCTTTCTCATAGAATTAAAATCTAACAATTTAATTAATGATTCAAGGAAATGCAAGAAAAAAATGTTTATTTTTATTGTTGGAGTGTATATGCGGACAGCAGACTCTTTTTCCAGTAATTATTTTTTGAATTTAAAAAAAAGGCTTTAAAAAGTTTCAGGCTATCCTCACGCAATATCCCTGGAATTATAGAAATAGTACTCTCTTTATAAAGAGGCGTAAGCTTTTTAAGGTCGCACCCTGTTCCTCCGCCCATTACATCTTCATATGCATAAACTATTCTGCCTGTTCCACTTATTATAATTGCCCCGAAACACATAAGACATGGTTCGAGTGTGCAGAAAAGAGTTGTTTTGAGTCTATCTATGCTCCGGCCAGGATTAACACAATTTCTTAAACATATCATTTCAGCATGGTCTGTTTCATCAGGCGTTTCTCCTGACGAACCTCTTCTTGAACCTGTTGCAATTATTTCATTTTCATATACCATCACTGCCCCTACAGGAAATTCGCCATTTGCAAGCGCTTTTTCTGCAAGTTGCAAAGCTTTTTTCATAAAGAAATTACCATCTAACTTAATCATTGTTATGCCCGTTCCTTACGTCAGCAGCCAATTTTAATATTACTGTGTGAGTTGCGGTCACCCATGGCATATATATTGCTTTTACATAATTACGCATATTTTTAACAATATCTCCTGATTTTGCTAATATCAAGATTTATTATTTCTGAAAATTAGCCATTAAAGGGGTAAAATCTAACTGAAACACTTATTGCTTAATGAGTATTGATAAATTTCTTACTATACTAAGGGACGCTGAAAAAAATAATCGTTCCAAGAAGCGCCCGGATTTGGGTTGATTTTGATCAATCGCAAATTTTAAAAAGCGCAGTAATAGTGAACTATTTCAAGGTTTTTAAAATTTGGGATCGGGCAAAAGCAGCCTGAAGCGGGGATGCTAATTGGGATGATTATTTTTTTCCACGTCCCTAAGTACCCGAGCATATATTTTCAGGTACATACGTTCTAATAATTAAATTAATTCGATTCAAATAAACCAGTGTAGAGCCTGTTCCACGAACAGGCCGATGTCGGGTTTTAAAGAATCTAAATTTTTAAAATATCGAAAAACTTATGCTTGGGTACTTAAATAAACCAGAAATTTACCATACCACAAAAAATTTTTCTTATCTTTGTTAAACCCGTTGAAAAATAAATTTTTAGTAATGCTGCCGATGGCACTTATTTCCAAAATTAGAATTGCTGGACATTGAAGAAGCATTTGACAAGATTAGTCATTAACTGCTACAAGGTGGGCTTATTCAGAATCGAAATCGTAATATTGATCTGTTCTATTGCACAACAATTGAACAGATCAATATCCGGTGATATTAATGGCATTTTTTTTATTATTGGAAAGTTATTGTAAAAATGAACCTTCATACATTTCATATCCCTGTAATGGGAATTGGTTTTACTATTGATACGCCCATCAAGGTTGCTAAATACGGGATATCTTCAGTAATTTCACTTGTAGATGACTGCCTGATTGAAAAAATACGTGAATTTTACTGCAAAAAAATGGCAATTCCTTTTGCTGCTATTGGTGCAAAAGAGGAGGATTCTCGTGCAAAAAGAATTACATCCTATCTAAACCTTGTTAATAGAATTGTGGAAAAAAATTTTAAAGAATTAAAAGCTTCTCCATTTAATAAAGGAAGCGAGATTATAAAATATTTAGAAATGCTGCCGGAACATTCAAAATTAAGGCAGATTTATAATGAAATGCTTCAAACTAAAGATAGTGAAGCTGTAAACAAGATGCAAATCTGGTTAAAAAAAAATCTGATAGTTGGTTCTATTGATGTCAATATAATGACCAAAGTGGATAAAATAAATCACAAAGGTGGAGAAGTGCTTCCATCTGACTATAATGACGCACATGCCGCTTTGCGCGGATTTGCAGTAAGTGATTTGCATGCATCCATTGTTTTATCAGCCGGTATAAACACATCGCTATACAGCCATATGGCTTGTTTTAATGATTTTTATCCTGATAAAAACTATTTTCTTAAAAAGAAAATTATTTTAAAGGTTAGTGATTTTCGCTCAGCAGTAACGCAAGGTAAATTTTTGGCAAAAAAAGGCTTATGGGTATCAGAATATCGAATTGAATCGGGATTAAATTGCGGGGGGCATGCCTTTCCAACACAAGGCCATTTATTGGGGCCAATTTTGGAAAAATTTAAGGAAGATAAAGAAAAACTTATAAGCACAACTCATAACGTGCTTGTTAAAGCTCTTAAACATAAAAACAAACCTTTTTCTGAAACACCTTTAAATCTTAAAATTACCATTCAAGGCGGTATTACCACTTCTAAGGAACATGATTTTTTATTAAATTATTATAACCTTGATTCAACGGGATGGGGCACTCCTTTTTTGTTGGTTCCGGAAGTTACAAATGTAGATCCAACTACACTTGAATTATTGTGCAATGCCCTTGAGGATGACCTTTATTTAAGTCATATTTCTCCGTTAGGAGTACCTTTTAATACTGTAAGGGGTAATACCAAGGATAAAGAAAAACAGATGTTGATCGAAAAAGGCAGACCGGGAAGTATTTGTCCAAAAAAATTTCTTGTTAGCAATACTGAATTCACAAAATACGCTATTTGTACTGCATCATCACAATATCAACGCCAAAAAATAAAAGAGCTCAAAAAACAATTTTCCGACCAGAATGAATATCAAAAACAATTTAATAAAATTGTTGAAAAAGCATGTATTTGTGTTGGTCTGGGGACATCTGCCCTGCTTGTGAAAAAAATAGATGCAAAATTGGAAGGAAAAGGTGTTTCAATTTGTCCTGGACCCATTATGGCCTATTTCTCGAAAATTGTTTCTTTAAAAGAAATGGTAGATCATATTTACGGCCGGATAAACTTGATAAAGGAAAATAACCGTCCTCATATGTTTATCAAAGAATTAGAGCTGTATATGGATTATCTTAAAAAAGCAATTTCTGAAACTCTTAAGCCACTTCAAACAAAAGAGATAAAATATTTTGAGTCTTTTCATAGTAATTTACAGGAAGGAATA
>JAGGWL010000304.1 GCA_021157555.1 Deltaproteobacteria bacterium
AAAAATCAAGTAATCAAGAAAATCAAAATAATCAAGGGTCAAGACAATGGGAAGTTAAGACTTTGGGAGAAATGCTAACCTATGAACAGCCGACAAAATATCTTGTAAGAAGTACAGAATACAATTTCAATTCTGGAGTACCTGTATTGACCGCAGGAAAGTCATTTATCCTTGGTTATACAAATGAAGTTTATGGGATTTTTAACAATTCCCCTGTTATTATTTTTGATGACTTTACAACATCATCTCAATTTGTTGATTTTAAATTTAAAGTAAAATCATCAGCATTAAAAATATTAAAACCAAGAACAAATGAATATGATATTGTTTTTCTATATGCCTTAATACAACTTATTCAATTTGACGCTACTGACCATAAGCGTTATTGGATATCTGAATATCAAAATATAGAGGTACATGTTCCTATTGAGGAAGAACAAACCCGTATCGCCAAAATTCTTTCCGACATGGATACAGAAATAGCCCAATTAGAAACCCAGCTATCCAAATACAAACTCCTAAAAACAGGCATGATGCAAGAATTATTAACAGGTAAAAAGCGTCTGAACCATGATTTTAAAGGATTGAAGGATTATCATGATTAAAAACAAAAAAATATCAAATATCAAATAAAACAAAATTATAATCATAATAATTCTTTAATCAGGAAATCTAATAATCAAATAAATCAAGGTTCAAGACAATGAAACATGAAAATTTAACATATAAAATTATCGGTTGTGCAATGGAAGTTCATAAGTATCTGGGAAATGGATTTCAAGAGGTTATTTATCAAAGGGCACTATCAATAGAGATGAAAATGCAAGGCATTGAATTTAGCCGTGAACGCGAAATGAAATTGCAATATAAAGGATACGATATTGGAACTCGTAGAGTTGATTTTTTTGTTGAAAATTTAATCATGGTAGAAATAAAAGCATTGATAAATTTAGAAGATGTGCATTTGGCACAAGCAATGAATTATGTTGAAGCCTATAATCTTGAAATAGGTTTATTAATCAATTTTGGTGCAAAAAGTTTACAACACAAAAGAGTGCATAATAATAAACTGATTAAGCAATCAGGAAATCAAATAAATCAAGGTTCAAGACAATGAGTAAAGTAGGACAATTAGAAAGAGGAACTCAAAACAGAGTTATAAAACTTTTCCAAGAGAAGTTGGATTACCGATATCTTGGTAATTGGGAAAAACGAGAAGATAACAGTAACATTGAAGAAGAAATTTTAACCAATTATCTTAAAAACAAAAAGAAATACAGCGACAACCTGATTGGTAAAGCACTTTATGAATTTAACAAAGCAGCCAAAGACCAAAGCATGCGCCTTTATGATGTAAACAAGGCAGTCTATTCCATGCTTCGTTATGGTGTAAATGTTCAGCCCGATATTGGGCAGAACAAAAAAACGATTCAGTTAATAGATTGGAAAAATCCACAGGGTAACGATTTTGCCGTTGCCGAAGAAGTTACCATAAAAGGTGTTCATAAAAAACGACCGGATATTGTCATCTATGTAAATGGGATTGCTCTCGGTGTAATTGAACTCAAACGAAGTACGGTTTCAATTTCCGAAGGTATCCGCCAGAATCTTGACAACCAAAAGCATATATTTATTAAACCTTTCTTTTCTACTCTTCAATTTGTAATGGCAGGAAGCGACAACGAAGGGATCGCCTACGGAGCTATTGAAACAAAAGAGAAATATTACCAAAAATGGAAAGAGGTTAATGAAGAAAATAATCCCAATGATGAATATTTACTCGAACTTACTAAATCTATCCGTCAATTAGCAACAACAGTTGAACATCGTTTAGATAAAAATATCATTGAGATGCTTAATAAAAATCGTTTTCTTGAATTGGTGCATGACAATATTGTTTTTGACAGGGGGATAAAAAAACTTTCCAGACCAAATCAATATTTTGGTGGTAAAGCCGCACAAGAGCATGTCAGAAAACGAGAAGGCGGAATAATATGGCACACCCAGGGAAGCGGCAAAAGTTTAATCATGGTTTGGCTTACAAAATGGATTCGTGAGAATGTTGAGAATGCCCGTGTTCTTATTATTACAGATAGAACAGAACTGGACGAGCAAATTGAAAAAGTTTATAAAGGCGTTTATGAGGATATTTATAGAACCAAAAGCGGCAGCGACTTAATTGAAAATCTCAATTCAAACTCTCCCTGGCTTATGTGCTCCCTTGTTCACAAATTTGGCGACAAGGATGAAATAAACGAAAAAGATGTGGATGATTACATCAACAACTTAAAATCCAGCTTGCCAACAGATTTTAAAGCCAAAGGTGATGTTTATGTATTTGTAGATGAGTGCCACCGTACACAAAGCGGAAAACTGCATGAAGCCATGAAATTGCTTTTACCAAATGCGTTATTTATTGGTTTTACAGGAACACCGCTACTCAAAAAGGATAAGCAAACAAGTTTAGAAGTATTCGGCAAATATATTCATACTTACAAATTTAATGAAGCTGTAAAAGACAAGGTAATTCTCGACCTTAGATATGAGGCAAGAGACATTGAACAAAATATTACTTCAATGGACAAAATAGACCAATGGTTCGATCTCAAAACCAGTGGTTTAACAGATTTTGCAAAAACTGAATTAAAACAAAAATGGGGCACGATTAAAAAGGTATTTAGTTCAAAATCCCGATTAGAAAAAGTTGTTGCAGATGTAATGCTCGACATGGAAACCAAAGAACGCTTACAAAATGGCAGAGGAAATGCCATGCTGGTTTCTGAAAGTATTTACAATGCTTGCAGGTATTATGAGCTTTTTCAAAATGCCGGGTTAAAAAAATGTGCAATCATTACATCTTTCGCCCCTTCTCATGCTGATATCAAAGGAGAAGAAAGCGGAGAAGGATACACCGAAAAACTTCGCCAATATGAAATTTACAAGCAGATGCTTGCCGATTATTTTAACGAAGACCCTGAAAAAGCAATCAATAAAGTAGAAGAGTTTGAAAAGGATGTAAAAAAGAAATTCGTTGCTGAACCTGCTCAAATGAAATTGCTCATTGTGGTTGATAAGCTTCTCACTGGTTTTGACGCGCCTTCGGCAACCTATCTTTACATAGACAAAAACATGAAAGACCACGGTCTGTTTCAGGCAATATGCAGGGTGAACCGTTTAGACGATGATAAAGAGTATGGTTATATTATTGATTACAAAGACCTTTTTAAAAGTCTGGATAAATCTATAAAGGATTACACTTCCGAAGCATTTGATTCTTATGAAAAAGAAGATGTCGCAGGATTATTGGAAGACCGATTGAAAAAAGGCAAAGAACGTTTAGAAGATGCTTTAGAAACCATCAGAGCATTAATTGAACCCGTTGAGCCGCCCAAAGGACAAATTCAATTTCAGCATTATTTTGCTGGTGATTCAAAAAATTCAGATACTTTAAAAGATACAGAACCGAGACGAGTTGCTCTTTATAAAGCTGCTATTTCCTTAATTCGTGCATATACAAATATTGCGGATGAAATGGAAGATGCAGGTTACAGTATTTCGGATATTAAAAAAATAAAAACGGAAGTCAAATACTTTGAAAATCTTCGTAAGGAAATTCAAATTGCAAGTGGTGATTATATTGATTTAAAGCAGTATGAGCCTGCAATGCGCCATTTAATTGATTCCTATCTTGGAGCAGAAGAAAGCAGATTGCTTTCAAAATTTGATGATTTGAGTTTGGTTGAATTGATTGTTGAAAAAGGAAAAAATGCCATCAACGAACTTCCGCCTAATATACGCAAGAGCAAAGATTCAATGGCGGAAACCATTGAAAACAATTTACGGAAAGTTATCATTGAAGAAAGCCCGACAAATCCAATGTATTATGAGAAAATGAGTATCCTTTTGGATGAACTCATTAAACTAAGAAAGGAAAAGACAGAAGAATACGAAAAGTATCTAAATGAAATTGTAGCGCTTACAAGGAAAATCAAAAAACCAAATACAAATACTACCTACCCGACATCACTTACTACAAATGCAAAAAGAGCGTTGTATGACAACCTGGGTAAAAATGAAGATTTGGCGAATAAGCTTGACCAAAAAATAATGACAACAAAAAAAAATTCCTGGCGTGATAATAAAATGAAAACTAAAGCAGTAAAGTACGCCATTCACGATGTTTTGTATAGTTATAAAGTGAAAGAGCCTGATGCTAAATATGCTCTTGAAATTGTTAAAAAGCAGCGAGATTATTAAAAATGAACCAAATTACAGTAAGTAATATTACCGTTGATGTTGTCCGCAAGGACATAAAGAACATGCATTTGGCAGTCTATCCGCCAACTGGACGTATTCGTATTGCTGCACCCTTACGAATAAGTGATGATTCAATAAGACTGTTTGCTATTTCAAAATTAGGATGGATAAAGCGGCATCAAAGAAAATTTGAAAATCAGGAACGAATCTCGCCCAGAGAATACAAAGAAAGAGAAAGCCACTATTTCCAGGGCAGGAGATATTTACTTCGCATAAAAGAAACTGAAGGAGCAGGATTTGTTGATTTAAAGGGAAAAACGTATTTAGATCTGTATATTCGTAAAAATGCAAGTTTTGAAAATAAACAAAGAGTAATTAATGAGTGGCATAGAAAAGAATTAAAAAATATACTTCCCGAATTGATTAAACATTGGGAAAAGAAAATTGGTGTAAAAGTGGATTTCTGGAGTGTCAAACAGATGAAGACAAAATGGGGTTCTTGTAACATTGAGAAAAACCGAATCTGGTTAAATCTTGAATTGGCTAAAAAACCTGTCCACTGCCTTGAATATGTTTTAGTACATGAAATTGTCCACTTGCTTGAAAGAAAACACAACGACAAATTTAAAAACTACATGGATAACTATTTATCAAATTGGAAACAGATTAAAGATGAATTAAATAGAATACCTGTAAGTCATGCGGATTGGTGTTATTAAAGAGTGGTAAACGATAAATAACATAACACCAAAATGCACCCGGCATTTATTCCGCTTCGCTACATAAATGCAGGTAATTTTAGTGGTTATACTCTAAAAACCATCAGGAGGATAAAATCATGATAAAAATGATAGATATTGGAATTAAAAAGGCCACTGCCTTTTGCATGTCTGGAAAGATCACAGAAAGTGACATGTCTCTCGTTCTTTCGGACGCGAAAACAAAGATAGATCTCTACGGTAAAATTGTAATATACGAAGAAATTCAGAGCTTTAAAGGAATTGAACTCTCCGCCATAGTCGATGAATTCAAATATTTATTTAATGTAGGAATATCAAATATAAAAAAGGCAGCAGTTGTCACTGATAAAGGCTGGGTACAGAAAATAGTTAAAATTGAAGACAAAATATTCAAAAATATTGAGATGAAATGTTTTTCTATTGAGGAAAAAAAATTAGCAATTGAGTTCCTAACCTATTGTGTCGACCCAAAAGAGATAAATGCAGAATATATCAAAATTGGCGGGGTCGACACAATCCTTTGTTAAACAAAGCTAATTCAGCCGACACAAAAAGCTGCGCGGCTGATTAGCGCCGAAACATACATTATTTGACTTGTTTTAAGTGGAGGTTAAGCGTCCATGGGAAAGCGTTTTGAGGAAAGGTACAAGACAGGCGATACACCTTGGGATCATGGCACACCGGATATCAATCTTATAGACATGGTAATACAAAGACCGATTTCAAAATGCAAAGTGCTGGATATCGGTTGTGGAACTGGCAACAATGCCATCTGGCTTGCCCAACAGCACTTCATGGTAACAGGTTGTGATATCTCTCAGACAGCTATTGAAAAAGCTAAGAAAAAGGCATCCATGTCTAACATTAACTGTTCCTTTATTGTTGCCGACTTCCTGAACAATGGAGTCCCCGGTTCGCCTTTTGGCTTTGTGTTCGACCGTGGCTGCCTTCATTCTGTTGACACCGATGAAGAACGTAGACGGTTTGCAGAAAACGTAGCTTCCCATCTGGAAGAAGGTGGTCTCTGGCTAACGCTCGCGGGCAATGCTGATGAGCAGGTTAGAGAGATCGGTCCACCTCAGCTTACAGCAAGAGAGCTGGTTACTGCAGTTGAACCGTATTGTGAGGTTATTTCGCTCGCCGCAAGTCATTTTGGTTCCAATCAGTCAAATCCGCCCCAAGCATGGGTTTGCCTGATGCGAAAACGGAAGGGGATTCAGTAATTCCCTATAAAGGTTTTATTGGCTGGGAAACTTACGACATGATTCAGACTCGAATTGCCAAAAACATACGATAATAGCACTGCTATAAATAGGAGATAGTGTATCATGAGTGATAATACTACAGAAAAGAAAATGCACTGCAAAGCAGAGATATACGATGCTTCAATATATAGAAAACAGCTACCGTCAATTACTGAAACCATTATAGCAACCTGTGAAGATAAAGCCTGCTATACCTACATTGACTATGACCCTATTCCTTCAAGCAACTCTGTTATTGAGATTATAAACAAATTCAGGGAAATTCTTTTCCCGGGATATTTTAACAGGGGAAAACTTGACCCTTCAAATCTGAAGTATAGAATCGGGCAATCTGTTTCAGTACTTTTTGATATTCTTGCTGAACAGATCACAAACAGTATCAGGCGTGACTGTTTAAGATATGATAAAGATTGTTCCGACTGTAATGAAAGGGGGCAGAGTATCAGCCTTGAGATTTTCAAAGCGACACCGGCTTTGCGAAGAATTCTTGCAACAGATGTTCAAGCAGCATATGAAGGTGATCCAGCTGCAAAAAGCCATGATGAAATCATATTTAGTTATCCGGGGATTTTTGCCATTACGGTTTACAGGATTGCCCATATGCTTTTTAAATATGATGTTCCTCTGTTCCCGAGAATTATGACCGAACATGCTCACAGCATCACCGGAATTGATATTCACCCGGGGGCGGATATAGGAGAAAGATTTGTCATAGACCACGGCACCGGCGTTGTTATCGGTGAAACTGCTACAATAGGAACAAATGTGCGCATCTATCAGGGCGTAACCCTTGGAGCGCATTCGCTTCCAGCAGATGCAGGAAACAGGTATCGAGGGAGAAAACGCCATCCGACCATAGAAGACGATGTTATCATTTATTCAGGAGCGACCATTCTTGGAGGTTCAACCACTATAGGAGCCAGGTCTGTCATCGGAGGGAATGTCTGGATTACAAAATCGGTCCCCAAGGATACAAAAGTGATTATAGAGGAACCGAAGCTGATATTTAAATCCTGAATATCAGCTTTTTTCGATTATTACCAATTGAAAGTGTCGCGGGAATTCAGCACGTTATTAACATATCATCGCAGGATTTTAATAAAGGTGGACGCTTATGAAAATCTTTTCAAATCTCGCAGGCACCATCGGCTCAACACCACTGGTGCAGCTCAATAAGGAAGAAAAAGGTTTTAGAAATAATATCCTTCTCAAGCTGGAATACTTTAATCCTCTGGGGTATGATACTCCCCAAAAACTGGGCAGTTGTTTAAGGTGTAACAGGTGACCTTGATAAAGTTTCTTAAATTGATTTACTTCTGTTGAATTCATGGTATATACTTCTTTTTAAAAAATGCCCGAAATTGGACAGATATAGGAGTTATAGACTATTTTTGTTTTTTTCCAGCCGCATAGCGATTTTGTCCAACAAAATACTCAACCAGACCGCGAGAACATTGGCGGCGCTATGCGGCAAGATCTTTGGTGCGGTCTGGTTAGCATAGGCGTTATGCCAATCCTATGACTCGGTCGAATGCCGTGAAAATTAACAAATTGAGAATTTAAATGCGTTGAAATGAATTCAAAGACAAAAATTGGAATAGTTATCTGCGATCGCTATCGCCGCTGTGCGGGCGGGAAGTGTTTCCGAGCAATGAGAAACAAGGAAGGGGCTTTCAGCATATACACTGACATCGAAGTTGAGTTGGTTGGTTTTACAACGTGCGATGGTTGTCCTGGGGGCAACATAGAATATGCGGGTGAAGAGATGGTGAAGAATGGCGCAGAGGTTATTCATTTAGCTACTGGCCTGGTGGTTGGTTATCCCCCCTGCCCCTATATTGATACATTCAAAGCCTTTCTTGAAAAACGTTATGAGATCAAGGTCGTTGTAGGCACGCACCCTATACCGAAAAAGTATCTTGATATGCATACTCATCTTGGGACATGGGAGAACTCAGCATGGAAGCCACTTGTCGCGCCGACCATGAGTGATGAAGTGACCCGTGCAAATTACGATATTTGACACTGACATTTTCTCAACAGTTTAAACATTTAACGAAGTGTAAACTTTGCTTTTTGGTGATGGAGGGATCGTATCATGGCGCTTTTTCTTGTTCAACACGGTAAGAGTTTGCCCAGGGACAAAGACCCCCAACAGGGTCTTTCCGAAGAAGGGATTGCTGAAACTAAGCGTATCGCCCAGGTTGCCAAAGGACACAAAGTTCATGTGGATGGCATAAGTCACAGTGGCAAAACCAGGGCCCGGCAAACCGCTGATATTTTCGAGGCGGTACTAAAGCCGTCAGGCGGGATTCATGAGCACAGCGGACTGAATCCTCTGGACGATGTAGCCACTTTTGCCCATACCATCGATCCCACAGAAGACATTATGTTGGTGGGACATCTGCCGTTCATGGAGCGGCTGACCGCCTATCTGATTACGGGATCCATCGAAAAGCCGGTATTTAAATTCCAGAACAGCGGCATCGTATGCATGGACAAAGGTCCGCACACTCGGTCATGGGTGATCAAATGGACACTTATGCCCAATATCGGATAAAGCCGATATTGTTTTTGTATTTTGTTCTATATTCTTTTATAATAACAAAGAGATAAGGAACGGGCAAATATTTATTTCTGAAAGCAGCCAACATTCATAAATGAGAGGATCATATGAGCACACTTATTGATTTTTCCATCTTTCCGTTGGACAAGGGCGAAAGTGTGAGTCCCTATGTGGCCAGGGTTGTGAGGATTATCAGACACAGCGAACTCCAATATAAGATCGGCCCTATGGGCACGACCATAGAAGGTGAGTGGGAGGAGCTTATGGACGTGGTTACCCGCTGCTTCAAAGAACTGAAAAAAGACTGCGGCAGGATATATGTGTCCGTTAAATTCGATTACAGGAAGCACAGTTCCAACCGCATCATCAGTAAGGTGAAATCCGTGGGCGGGGCAGTATAATCATAGAACTGGCATTGAGCAGTTGCATTTTTAAAAAAAAGGAATATTCTTTACCTTGTTTTGATCAGCGATGAAATTGATCTCATATTATCCCGAAGGGATTAGGTCGTATAGCCGGTGGTTTTAACCACCGGTAAAATATATTCAAGGCAATTAGTCCTGAAGGGACGACGTTAAAAAATTAACAAACACATTAATAATTTATAGGAAGCATATTAACCAATCTAATTTATCACGTGGTATTCAGCACGAAAGCACAGGAACCAATGATTATCCAAGAAATCAGGAATGAGCTTTATCGGTGGTATATGAGTGGTATTGTCAAAGACAATTTATCCGGATTCTTAAACGCCATCAGGTTGAAGATAACGAATACCTTTGGACTTGAAGGAAATACGCCGTCCCTTCAGGACTTGAAAA
>JAGGWL010000100.1 GCA_021157555.1 Deltaproteobacteria bacterium
CGGGAGAGCACCGGAATGTGACAATTATAACAAATCATTTCAGCTTGTTTTTTATTTTTTCTTGAACCCAATGTTTTCCCATTTCTCTTTTTATAATTTCTAAGCCAGGTTGCTACCGTTGAGTTTGGTACATTTACTTCTCTGGCAAAACTTACCATGCTGCTACCTGGATTTAAAAGAATTTTTTGAATCATTGCCTCTTTAAATTCTTGGATATATTCCATTTTCAATGTCCTTTACCCGCCCTGTTCAGTTTAAATTTTGTTTCAAGTTGAGGCGACAACTTGCTTGACAAACACCGTCAAGGGCGTTGGAGGAACTCAACAGCCGCGATAAGCGTGATCGTGTGCGGAGCGAAGCGGAGCTCACGGTCACGCTTATCAGTTGTAATATATGGAAAAAATTTCCATATATTGCTTCTTTAGACATTCGAGGCCTCGTAATATTATATAATATGAGGCCTCTGGGGCGTTTATGCGAACTTTTCTTGGCAGAAAAATTTTCTAACTTAATCTTATTTTGTTGTCAATCAATATTCCATTGGACGTTCCCGTTCCTTAGCCCATTCCCAGTACGTAGTTTATTTCCGGTATCAGTCTTTGTACACATTTTTCACCTTCACTTATAGCTTCACTTGCACGATAAAATTCTAATAAACCAATATGCGACAATTTTGGAGCAAGCATAATATCCGGAGGCTCTCCAGCCATACGACTCCGTGTAATTCTGTCCTGAGTAATATTGATTGAACCAACTATTGCATCAAATAAGCCTGGAGGTTGGTCATCCTCGTTAGTGGCTGTAAATACCGAAGCAGTATATTCTCTAACAAAATCAGTAACTTTTCCTACAACACCTGTATTTCGTTTTATTGTATTTTCAGGATGTCGAAAACGCTTTCTAACAATGTCTCCATTCAAATTTACTGCAATAACAATATCAGCCCCTAATGCACGACAAACTGAAACAGGCACAGGATTTACCAATCCACCATCTACAAGCCATTTATCCTTATTTTTTATTGGCGGAAACATGCCTGGTAACGAAATAGACGACCATACTGCCTTTATTAGTGAACCCTTTGTTAACCATAATTCTCTACCTGTTTCCAGCTCTGTTGCTACGGCTGCGTATCGTTTTGTAAAATTTTCTATTAATAATTCATCGTCTGCTACGTATTTATTTAAAAAATATTGCAGCTTTTGAGTATTAATAAAACCATTCATCGAAGTAGTAATGTTAAAAAATCTTGCTAATTTAAACTTTGTTAGTGAACGGACCCACTCTTCCAGCTTTTCAAGGTTATTTGATATATAAGATGCGCCAACCAGTGAGCCTATGGAAGTACCACAAATAATATTGGGCTCAATTCCTATGTCAGACAGCGCTTTAATAATACCTATGTGTGACCACCCACGAGATGAGCCGCTTCCAAGGGCTAAACCTATATTCATATTGATTTCACTATGTTGTTATTTTAAGTTACCCGGATTAGTGGAATAAAAGTAATAGTTCACCAAGGATATGAACTTACGGGAACCTCGGGTGTGTAAGATTAAAAAAATGATTCAATTAATTCCTTTAGTCTCTTACGTTCGGATTGAGAGTTGTCGTCGTTTTCATATTTTATTAACACTGTTTTTTGGCGGCTGGTTTGCCCGGATATAATCTCCAGAGAGGATTTAGGGATTTTAAGGCTCTTTGCAAGATATTGAACACACATCTTGTTGGCTGCGCCATCTACAGGAGGCGCGGTCAGTTTTATTTTAAGAGCATCGCCATGCAGCCCTGTAATTATATTTTTTGATGATCTCGGCTGGATCAAGACTTTTAATATAAGGCCAACTTTGTTTTCTTTGATAACAGGCATTTTTTATCAAGCATTCCTGATATTGTTGATAATACCTGTGGATGATATTTTATCTGTAACCGGAATCAGCACAACCCGTCCCCCATATTCTTCCACCAATTCACGGCCATACACTTTTTGTACGGAATAATTACTCCCTTTGGCAAGGATATCAGGCTGAATCTGTTTTATCATGTTTTTTAATTCTCCGGTAGAGAAGACTGTAACATAATCTATACTATCCAGCGCACACATAATCTGTATCCTTTCCCGGACATTTAGTACAGGCCTGCCCCGGCCTTTAAGGCTTTTTACAGATTCATCATCGTCAAGAGCAACAATCAGCGCATCCCCAAGTTTCCTGGCTTTTGTAAAAAATTTTATATGACCGGAATGCAGAAGGTCAAAACATCCGTTTGCAAAAACAACTTTTTTTCCCTTTTTTTGTAACTCCTTAACAAGAGCGACCAGTTCAGGCAGGGTTTTCCGTTTTAGTGAATATCTGTCCTGGCGAGGATTTATAGCACATAGCAACTCTTCTTGTGAAACAGTTGCAGTTCCCATTTTGCCGACTACGATTCCGGCGGCCTTGTTTGCTATATATGCGCTTTTTTCAAATGATTCACCGCTCGCAATTGCAAGACCAAGCACAGCCAGTACAGTATCCCCGGCTCCTGATACATCATAGACCTGCCTTGCTTCAGACATTATTTTATGCGGTTTTTTCTTTTTGTCAAACAAGACCATGCCGTCTTTACCGCATGTTATCAAAAGCCGCTCTACTGCAGCTTTCTGAAGTATCTTTTCTCCAGCTTTAAAAAGTGTGGGCTCATCAATAATTTCCATGCCGGCTGCAAGCGCTGCTTCTTTTTTATTGGGTGTTATCAATGATATTCCAGAATATTTTGAATAGTCCATACCTTTTGGATCGGCAATTACAATTTTTTGATGTTTTTTTGCAACTGCAAGCAGACCGGACAGCAATTTTTGTGTGATTATTCCTTTTCCGTAATCGGATATGAGTACCACATCTACTTCCGGAATTTTTTTCTCGATAAATTCAGCAATAACTCCGGCTGTATTATCTGAAAGTTCTTTTTTGGTCTCACTGTCAATTCTGAGAACATGCTGACTTGCGGCAATAATCCTGGTTTTTTTTGTGGTAATCCTGCCATTTTCCTGAAGAATGCCCGATATATCAATCCCAAGCTTTTCGAATTGTTTTAAAAGAAGGTCGCCGTCAGGGCCTGTTCCGACTACTCCTATCACTGATATTTTTGCACCTAGAGAGACTATATTATTAACAACATTTCCTGCGCCGCCCAGGGTAAATTCATTTTTTGTAACCGAGACAACCTGTACTGGTGCCTCCGGTGATATGCGGTCAACCTTGCCCCATAAGTATTCATCTATCATTAAATCGCCGATAATTAGTGCCCGGCACTTCTTAAATGATGCAATATTCATTAACATAAAACCCTGTGAGGCTTTTTTTGTCTCGCTGTTTTTTTCATAATTTTTTTACCTGATTCCCATGCTGGAGGATGGGAACGAGAAAAAGGAGACAAGGCATGCCTTGTCTCTACCACTTTAGGAACGTGGACGAAATAAACCTATCTGTGTTTATCTGTGTAAATCTGTGTCCCATTGTTGTTTCAAAAGTGTTAACAAGAAACGAAGGATGCCAAAATTTTCATAATATTTTTTTTCATATCATTATATGTGTATGATACAGGAAGTTCAGGATACTCGGTTTTTACATTATCAGGTGGATTGAAAAGCATCCCCTTGTCTGCTTCCTGTAACATGCCTATATCATTATATGAATCACCACAAGCTATGACGGAATAATTTAACCCCTTAAAAGCCTGTACAATTTTTTTCTTTCCATCTTTCTGCCTTAAATTATACCCTGAAACCGAGCCGTCAGCATCTATAGTCAGAGAATGGCAGAGAAGGGTAGGGCGCCCTAATTTTAACATAAGAGGTTTTGCAAATTGAATAAATGTATCTGAAACAATTACTACCTGAGTGACAGACCTGAGCCAGTCGAGGAATTCCACAGCTCCTTCAAGTGGTTCAATGCCGGCAATAACCTTTTGGATATCCTGAATTTTAAGCCCATTTTCATGCAGGATGGAAAGACGTTTTTTCATTAAAACATCATAATCGGATATATCACGCGTGGTAAGTCTTAGCTCTTTTATTCCTGTTTTTTCAGCAACATTAATCCAGATTTCCGGTACAAAAACACCTTCAAGATCAGAACAGACTATATTCATCATTCCTCCTCCTTTTCTTCTTCCAGGTCATCCTCTATTCTTATCAAAACAGGGCTATCCGTTACAACATCAAGAAAGCTGATTTCCGACAAGGCTTTTTTTACATCCGCCTCTTTAGCAAGATGAGTAAACATTACTATTGTTATGGAACCGTTCGATTGTAATCCTTTTTGGGTAACATACTTCAGGCTTATTGAATAAGCTCCCAGTATTCCGGCGATTTTTGCCAGTACTCCTGCCCTGTCCAGTACGGAAAACCTGAAATAATAATAAGTATGAATCTCGTCAATCGGCAGCACGGAAATATTACTCATCTTGTCAGACTGGTAAGATAAAATAGGAATTCTTCCTGTGATATTGAATAAAAGATTACGGGCAATATCAACAATATCACTTACAACTGCGCTCGCAGTCGGCATCATCCCTGCTCCATGCCCGTAAAGCACCATGCTGCCCACAGCATCACCGATAATTTCAACGGCATTCATGGAACCGTTTACGCTTGATACAAGATTATCAAATGAAATCATGGCAGGATGTACTCTTGCCTCAACTGTGCTGCCTCTGTTTTTACTTATAGCAAGTAATTTTATTTTAAAATTAAATTCTTTAGCGCATTCAATATCTATCGAAGAAATTCTGGAGATACCTTCTGTATATATATCGTCAAGATTAATTTCCATTCCGTAAGCAAGTGATGATATTATTGCGAGCTTGTGCGAAGTATCATATCCTTCAATATCAAGGGTTGGATCAGCTTCAGCAAATCCTTTGGACTGGGCCTGTTTAAGCGCTTCTTTGAAAGTGCTTCCGTCATCACCTATTTTTGTTAAAATATAATTACAGGTACCGTTCAGAATGCCGGTCATTGATTTTATTTTATCTCCGACCAGTGATTCCCGAATGGTCTTGACAATCGGCATGCAGCCGCCCACACTGGCCTCAAAAGCAAGATCTACTCCTTTAGCCTCGGCTTTTTTAATTAAAAAATTTCCTTGATCTGCTATCAAAGCCTTATTGGCTGTTACGACTTGTTTACCATTTTCAATCGCTTTTAGTATCAGTTCTTTAGCAATACCTTTTCCGCCGATCATTTCTACTATAATATCAATCTCTGGATCAGAAACAATCTCACGGGCATCTTTGGTGAACAGACCGTCATCAAATACTATTCCCCGGTCTTTTTTTATATCTATATCCGCAATCCGCTTAAGTATCAGTTTTGCACCAACACGGGATGCGATCAATTTTTTATTTTCAATCAAAATTTTTGCCACACCGGTTCCAACGGTACCACATCCAAGCAACCCAATATTGATTTTTTTTATCAAACAAATACCTCCAAATAGTGCCAGAACGAAAACTACATAATTTTTCTAATCCCTCTAATCCCCTGATTAATACGCATACTGTTTTCTATAAGTGCAAACCGGACATATTCATCACCATAGGCACCGAATCCAAGGCCGGGAGCAACAGCAATTTTTGCTTCCTTAATAAGAAATTTGGAAAATTCCACAGACCCCATCCCTGCGAATTGATCAGGTATTTTTGCCCATACAAACATGGTTCCTTTGGGGCTGGGCACATTCCATCCTGCGCGGTTAAGACCCGAAATCAGAGTATCACGCCGTTCCTTGTAAAGTGCTCGTATTTCTTCCACACAATCTTGTGGGCCGTTTAATGCGATAATTGAAGCTATTTGAATCGGCTGGAACACTCCATAATCAAGATAGCTTTTAATGCGCCTGAGCGCACCTATAACTTCAGGATTGCCTACGCAAAACCCCACACGCCATCCGGGCATATTATAGCTTTTGGATAATGAAAAAAATTCCACACCTACATCCATGGCTCCTTTTGCCTGCAAAAAACTAGGCGCTTTATAACCATCAAAAACAAGATCTGCATAAGCAAAATCATGTATAATCATGATATTATGCTCTTTGGCATAGGCTACAATTTTTTCAAAAAATTCAAGATCAACCACTTCGGTTGTCGGATTATGAGGATAACTGATTATCAGAACCTTTGGTTTTGGCCATGTCTGTTTGGTGGCTTCCATGAGATTTTCAAAAAAATCAGAATCAGGTCCGACCGGTATCCCACGAACATTACCACCTGAAATAATTGCAGAATATGGATGGATTGGATAAGTTGGATTAGGTGCAAAAATAATATCTCCAGGGCGAATAGTAACGAGTATCAGGTGTGACATTCCCTCTTTTACACCTATTGTGACAATAGCCTCGTTGTCCGGATCAATATCCACATCATATCTTCGTTTATACCAGCTTGAAATTGCCATCCTTAGCTTTTTGATTCCCATCGAAGCCGAATAACGATGATTCTGTGGTTTCTGAACAGCTTCAATAAGTTTATCTACAATATGTTGCGGAGTTCCTTGATCAGGATTTCCCATGCCAAGATCAATAATATCTTTTCCAGCATGCCTGGCATCCATTTTTATCTTGTTTACACTTGCAAAAACATAAGGAGGCAGACGATCCAGCCTGGCAAACGGTTTCATATTTATAACCTCATCTTGAATTAAAAAATAACTTTAAATTCTATCGAAGTTCATTCATTATAATACTAAGGCCTTTAAGTCAAAAAAATTGTTTTGACTTTTACCATGAATCAGATTAAATTTTTTAAATTTGATAAGAAATGAGGATGAAAAAATAGTCATATTACAAATGTATTATTTCAGGAGATTAACATGAGCAACCCTTTAACTTATGCGAGCGCAGGTGTTGATATTGATAAGGCGGATAAATTTATTGATATAATAAAAAAAATATCAAAGGAAACGCCGCGTTCAGGTGTAATGGGTGAAATAGGCGGATTTGGGGTGCTTTTTTCCCTTAATCTTACTAATCTCGAAAGACCTGTTCTTGTCAGTTCTACGGATGGAGTCGGGACAAAGCTAAAAATCGCCGACATGATGAATATACACAACACAATCGGCATAGATCTTGTTGCTATGTGTGTTAACGATGTAGCTGTACAAGGGGCCAAACCGCTTTTTTTTCTGGATTATCTTTCTATGGGAACGTTAAAAACCAGTACCGCCACTGAAATAATCAAAGGAATAGCAAAAGGATGTATAGAAGCAAACTGCGCCTTAATAGGCGGAGAAACAGCAGAAATGCCGGGGATGTATAAAAATAATGAATATGACCTGGCGGGATTTGTTGTAGGTATAGTCGATAACGACAAAATTATTGATGGTTCCGGAATTGCTGTTGGTCATAAACTTATCGGAATTGCATCAAACGGCCTTCACAGCAATGGGTATTCTCTTGTTCGGAAAATATGTTTCGATCTTCTTAAAATGAAAATTGATACTTATGTGCCGGAATTAGGTAAAACAATCGGGGAAGAGCTCATTATCCCAACAAAAATATATTCAGAAATCATCCACAGTTTTATTAAGGATATACCTATCCATGGGCTTGCCCATATAACAGGCGGAGGAATTGCGGAAAATGTCGTTCGCGTTCTTCCTGAAACATGTCAGGCAGTCATAAAAACTGACTCATGGGATGTGCCTCCTGTTTTCCATTTTCTTCAGGATGCCGGCAAAATATCAGACAAAGAGATGCTGCGTACATTTAATAACGGCCTTGGAATGGTGGGTGTTCTTCCTGCTGATAGTGCGCAGGAACTTCTGGAGCGTTTAAATGCCATGGATGAGAAGGCCTTTTTGATAGGAGACATAGTAGAAAGAAAAGAAACAGACGATAAAATTATATGGATTTAGAGTGGAGTTTTAAGTTTTAGGTGTTAGGTTTTAGGTTAAAAAAAGAAATAATCTCAATGGGTTAATTATATTGGGCGGGGTTTCTTTAGGAATTTTTTGTGATAATACTCGGCATTGAAACATCCTGTGATGATACTGCTGCGTCCCTGGTTTCTGAAGGGACGGAAATTTTATCTTCAGTAGTCTCATCCCAGATCGAAGTGCATCATCCCTATGGCGGCATTGTTCCGGAACTTGCCTCGCGCAAACATATAGAAGCCATAGATTATGTTGTTAATGATGCTATCAAGAAATCCGGCATCAGCTTAAACCGGATAGATGCAGTGGCTGTTACGCAGGGGCCGGGACTGGTGGGCTCTCTGCTGGTTGGTTTTTGTTTTGCCAAAGGTTTCGCATATGCCCTTGATCGGCCATGTGTATGCGTAAATCATCTTGAAGGCCATATAAATTCAGTATTTCTTACCAGTGACCCACCACCCTTTCCTTTTGTTGCGCTGTTAGTTTCAGGCGGGCATACAAGCATATACCACGTTAAATCTTATACAGAATCCGATCTTATGGGACAAACACGCGATGATGCGGCTGGAGAGGCTTTTGACAAGGTCTCCAAAATGCTTGGTCTTGGGTATCCAGGAGGAATTGTAATAGACCGGCTCGCAAAAAAAGGAAACAGCCAAAGCATTCGATTTCCAAGATCATATCTTGATAAATCCAAATTTGATTTCAGCTTCAGCGGCATAAAAACATCAGTCAACCGATATATTCAGACTCATGGTGATATATCAAAAGAACAAATACCGGATATTGCGGCTAGTTTTCAGGAGGCTGTCATTGACGTACTGACCTATAAAATAATTACTGCAGCCAACAAAAAAAAATGCCGCCATATTGCCGTTGTAGGTGGTGTTGCTGCAAACAGCAGGCTGAGGGCAAGACTTTTAAAAGATGCTTCTGCTGAAGGTTTTCATGTCCATATCCCACCCATGGATCTTTGCGGTGACAACGCAGCCATGATCGCCGCCACAGGTTACCACTACATGGTAAAAGGAATAACTTCGGATATCAATCAGGACGTATATTCAAGATCAAAAAATTCATAAAATAAAATGCATCCCGGACACTTTTAAAACCATAATGGAACACAGATGCACACAGATAAACACAGATAGTGCCTGAATAAAAACTGTAGGGGCACAATATTTTGTGTGCATATTCCCCGTTCCTAAAAAATAAAAAGGGAGTTATTTTGCAAAAAACAGGACTTTTTCTTGGCCCTTTATGTTTTTTCTGTTTAATTTTTATGGATCTGGAACCTGGAAATCCGGTTGTTACACGTATGGCAGCCGTGGCAGCATTAATGGCTGTTTTTTGGATTACCGAAGCCCTCCCACTTTTTGCAACAGCGTTATTACCTCTTGTTCTTTACCCTTTGTTAGGAATAATGAAGGGAAAGGCTATTGCACCGGTTTATTTCAACAGCACTATTTTTCTTTTTATAGGCGGTTTTATGATCGCTTTAACAATGGAAAAATGGAATTTGCATAAACGTATTGCTCTATGGATAATCAGACTTATCGGAGGAAGTCCGGCCATGATTGTTTTAGGTTTTATGGTTGCTTCCGCTTTTCTTTCCATGTGGATATCAAATACCGCCACTGCCGTTATGATGGTTCCGATGGGGCTTGCAATAATATTAAAAATGGAAGAAGAGTTTGGCAAAAAAGATACCAGAAAGTTTTCTGTATCGCTTATGCTGGGTATAGCATATGCCTGTTCAATAGGAGGAATTGCAACTCTTGTTGGGACTCCCCCGAATTTGTCTTTTGTTCGAATATTTGAAATTATTTTTCCTCTTGCTGAACCTGTCTCATTTGGGCAATGGATGCTCATGGGAGTCCCTCTTATGCTGATAATGGGATTTTTTATATGGATAATGCTTACTAAAATTTTTTTTCGTCCTCCTATACATATAAAAGCAGATAGAGAGATTGTTAATAAAGAATATAAAGCTCTGGGCCCCGTTAGTTTTGAAGAAAAGGCTGTTTTTACAGTATTTATTGCCACGGCTTTTCTCTGGATTTTCAAAAAAAAACTTGAAATAGGTTTTATAACTATCCCTGGCTGGTCTGATTTTTTACCCTGGCCAGGATTTATTGATGATGGCACCGTTGCCATGTTCATGGCAATGCTTCTGTTTTTTATTCCGGTAAAAAACAAAACTTCAAAGGAATCGACTATTATGGGCGCTGAAGTAATTACTCGCCTTCCATGGAACATTGTTATTCTTTTTGGAGGAGGTTTTGCTTTGGCAAAAGGTTTTCAGGCAACCGGACTTTCAGTTCTAATAGGGGAAAAATTCCAATGGCTTTCAGAAACCCCTACACTAATAATGATACCTTTAATATGCGGAAGCATAACATTTTTAACGGAATTAACATCAAATACAGCCACAACGGAGATGATTCTTCCTGTTCTTGCCTCTGTTGCCTGCGCAATGAAGACTAACCCTCTTATCCTCATGATTCCGGCAACTCTTTCCGCATCCTGCGCCTTTATGATGCCGGTAGCAACGCCTCCCAATGCTATTATATTCGGCAGCGGGCGAGTTAAAATTGCCGAAATGGCCTTAATAGGATTTTTTATAAATATCCTGGGAATCATAATGATAACAGCAATATTCTATCTGTTGGGAAGTTATGTATTTTCTATTGATTTTTCTCTCTTTCCAGAATGGGCACAAATGAAGTGAGTTTTTTATGAAAGGGAATAAGCGGACGTCTATGTTATTATGCATTTCTATGTAATAAGCTCAAACGGACACAAAATCATGTTAATCCCTTAATCCTGAAAATCATGGTTCAGACAGTATATGCTGCTAAATAATAAAAAAAGCTCCCGGTCTGTTTTCGGGTTAAGGGCTTTCGGATTTATTGTTTATGTTTTGTTAGATGTTTTTAGGAGATGTATTATCTATTTCTCAATGTAAAGCATAAAATCATAGACGTCCCTATTCTCCGCCTTTGTCCGTTAGCGTGCTTAAAAATAAATTGACAATTCCTACCCAACGAATATACGTTGCATATATGAAATATAACTAATAGAGATTGCCAGTATGATAGTTTGGGATAATGAGAAAAATCAAAAATTACAAATTGAGAGAGATATTTCTTTCGACCAAATATCTGAAATAATTTTAAAAAAAGAATATCTTGATATTTTAGATAATCCATCAAGGCCAAACCAACAAATATTCGTTGTAAAGCTAAACGATTACATCTATTCTGTTCCATTCATAATTGACGACCAATTAAACATTATTTTGAAAACAGCATATCCCAGCCGGAAACTTAACAAGAAATACACAGGGTGAAATTATGAAACAAAAATTAGATAACTACGAAAAGGAAATCGAACAGAATATCTCTCAATTCAGACCTGTCAGTGATCAAAAAAAAGAATTGATTGAAGGCATTATTGACAAAGCTAATGTTAAAAAAAGCATAAGTTTACGGCTCAGAGCAAATGATCTTGAACTACTTAAGCACAGGGCTGATTCTGAAGGATTACCTTACCAAACATTGTTATCAAGCGTAATCCACAAATTTGTTTCAGACCAACTGGTGGACAAAAGAAGTATCCTAAAAAGTCTGGAAATTCTAAAAGCATCATAATGTATGGCTACCAACGTAAGGCGGGACACCTTGAAATATCAAAGAGTTAGAGTGTAGGGTGGGCAATGCCCACCCTACACATTGTCCCACTTTAAGTTTATAGTCGTCAAAATTAACACCGCCGCTAAATTCAATAACCCGGCAGCGTGAAAGGGTTTTAATGGGAAAAATCAATGTTCAGGAGATGAAAGCATCTCAAATCATAATTACCATAGCGGCTCTTGTTGTTGTGGTAGCAGGCATGCGTGCTTCCCAAGTCATCCTTGTCCCGTTTCTTCTTGCGATATTTATTTCCATCATTAGTGCTACGCCGCTATTCTGGCTTCAGCGCAAAGGCATTTCAACCTGGCCGGCTCTTATAACTGTAATTTTTGGAGTTTTGTTAGTAGGATTTTTAATGGCCTGGCTGGTGGGATCATCCGTAAAAGATTTTTCAAATAACCTTCCGGTTTATGAAGAAAAGCTTAAATTGCAAGCCGCTGGAATCATAGCATGGATCGGAAAATTTGGAATAGATGTTTCAGATCTTGAAATAACAGAAATATTTAATCCAGGTGCTGCCATGAAACTGGTTGGAACAATATTAAACAGCCTGGGCAATTTATTGACAAACGGCTTTTTGATTTTGATGACAGCAATTTTTATGCTTCTCGAAGCAACCAGCATTCCCGCAAAATTGAGAATGATATTGGGTGAGCATGAATCCTCTATGGAACCTTTTGACAAATTTATAAACAATGTTAAAAATTATATGGCTATCAAAACATTGATTAGTCTTTTTAGCGGCACCCTTGTGGCCTTTTTTGTCTTCAGTATGGGATTGGATTATCCGTTATTGTGGGGTATGCTGGCTTTTGCGCTGAATTATGTTCCAAATATAAGCTCCATTATTGCCGCCGTGCCAGCCATATTGCTGGCTGTCATTCAAATCGGGATTGTAAAAGCGATAATCATTGCAGCAGGATATGCAGCTATAAACCTGGTAATGGGAAATGTAATTGAACCTCGATTTATGGGCAGGAGCTTAGGCCTTTCTACAATGATTGTATTCCTTTCCCTTTTATTCTGGGGATGGGTTCTAGGCCCTGTCGGCATGCTGCTCTCCGTACCGTTAACTATTACTGCAAAAATTGCTTTAGACAGCAGGGAAGAATCACGCTGGATAGCCATTTTACTTGGACCGGAAGTTATTAGGAATAAAAGCAGGAAATAAGGGAACATCTATGATTTTATGCTTTTATTGAGGATTGCATATGATAGAAACTGATTATACCACGAAAAGCAAAAACAGATGCGCCAGGCGCCTTACATCATGTGATTATCAAGGATGTCTCCTTTACCACACTCATTAAACTGTAAATTATTCCGACACTATTTTTGAAGGTTTTTCCCGCCGAATTTTTCATTTTTCGCGGATAATTACTGTAATCTACAGCAATTACAGGTTATTAGGCGTTTATATAGCAAAAAAGTCATGGTTTATGACTTTCTAAAACTGTCGAATTTTTTTACAATAGTCGAGCCGAAGGCTGGCTGAAAATTAAAAAGATGTTGAATTTCAAGTGGTTAAATGAATGGCATGATAGTTGCTTTATAAATGTTAGGTAAAAAAGGAATGTATTTAATCTAATTAATCCTGACGAGGTATATAAAAAATGAAAATGAAAAAATTTTTAATGTTTTTATGCGCGGTGATGCTGGTTTTTGGGATGGTGGGAACGGCGAGTGCTATTTCTTTTACTGATACACAAACCTTGAATGTAACTATCGGTGAAGGCCCCATTGCTCAACTATGGTGGGGTGATAGCTACACTTACTCCCATGCAACTCCTGCCGATTTTGAAGTTCCGTGGGATGTAGTCAACAGTGCAACACTTAAAATTTCAGGCTATTGGATTGATGATAACAATGATACTGTGGCAATTAGTGGCTCCGTAGTTGGGACATTAACATCTGGTGGTAGTTATTCTTGGTCTTCATGGCAATGGCTATCATGGGACACCCCTTCAATTTCATTTTTCGATATTGCATCAACTTTTTCCTCATGGACTACTGGAGAACCCTTTGACGTGACCATTATAGCTGATGGTTATTGTTTCGACGGAATTATTCAAATAGCCTCTTCAATTTTTACTTTAGACTATGACAATGCCTCTGCCCCTGTCCCAGAACCATCCACAATCCTGCTAATGGGCGTTGGCCTTCTTGGCCTGGTAGGTTTTAGCCGCAAGCGTCTCAACAAAAAGAGCTAAACAGGTTTTAACAGCATTATAAATTCAGATATAATTTTACAAAAATCCCCCGAGGTTCTCACCCAGGGGGATTTTTTTTATCCCATCTTGTCTTTGTCCGTCTGTGTTAGTCTGTGGCTAAATCAAATTGTAAAATTATCCGACACCTTCAGGGTGGATAAGGGGATGTCTATGATTTTATGCTTTTGTTGAGGAGTTGCTGTGATTGGACGGGTCTCAATGGGTTGCGGAAAGACGGTATCCGTACTAAGCCTTTGCCCGCATAAATTACCTCCACCAATCGTATTTCTTTGTCTGCGACCTTCCAAACTGCTACTTGGGAGTTTAGGAACGGATACAAAATCATGTTAATCCCTTAATCCTGAAAATCATGATTCAGACAATATATGCTGCTAAATAATAAAAAAGCTCCCGGTCTGTTTTCAGGCTGGGGGCTTTCGGATTCATAGTAAAATCATGCACACCTTACTTTACTCATGAGTAATAAGGTACGCATGATTTCAGGCAGTCAAGAGGTCAGACCCTTTGATTTGACAAAATGCGGATCTTCCCGCAAAAAAGCTGTAGGGTTTGTTTCTTGTATATATCTTTTAATTCCGTCAACTATGGAGTTACATAAATTTTCCTGATATTTTGCGTTGCTCAATCTTCTGCATTCTCTTGGGTTGCTGATAAAAGAAGTTTCAACTAAAATAGCTGGCATCTGTGCGCCCAGCAGCACATAAAAGGGTGCCTGTTTGACTCCTTTGCTTTTAATTTTGCTGTACTTTTTTTTCATACCTTTGTAAAGCGCTTTTTGTACATAGGTTGCCAGGCGGCTTGATTCATTAATCTTGGCGTTTTGCATCAGGTCGCTCAAGATAGTTTCCAGATCACTTATGTTTTTTGCAGAAGTTGCGTTTTCGCGTGCAGCTACTAAAATTGCGGCATCATCAGTTGCTAGATTCAGGAAGTAAGTCTCTATGCCGTATGCTCTCCTGTTTCTGGCGGCGTTGGTATGGATTGAGATAAAAAGGTCTGCATTTTTGGTGTTTGCAATAGCTGTACGTTCTTCAAGTGTCAAAAATTTGTCATTTTGCCGTGTCATTATCACTTCACAGTGCAGCCGTGATCGTATTTTTTTAGCCAGTTTTTTTGCAATTTGAAGAACAATCTTTTTTTCATGAATACCTTTCAGGTAGCCTGGCGCTCCGTAATCACGTCCTCCATGGCCGGGATCAATCACTATTCTTTTAACTCCAAGCGCTAACTGTTTTGCCAGTGCGCTGGAAGTCATTTTAATATTGTTGTTTTTCCAGGAGGTTTTTTTTTTTGCATAGGTTTTATTGTTGATCTTCTTGCCCCATACATCAATAACAATCCGGAAAGGATTTTTAAGATTAAAGATTTTATAGGTTTTAAAGGATTTGATATCTACAACCACCCTGACCTCATCAGGTTTATACTGGGCAGCCCTGATATCTTTCAAAAGATTGTCATTAATTGATATGGTTTGAGCAACACCTTGTTTTAATTTGCTCTTCCTGAAATCTATATAAAGACGTTGCGGCTTTTTAATAGCGGGATCTTTTTTAAGAAGCCTGTGAAGATAAGAGGTCTCCTTGTCAGCATCAATGACAATACGGGTATAACTGCGATTTGACCAGAAGCGAAGACCCGTTATAGTTGTATTTGAGAGATTAGAGGTTTTGCCTGGAGCTATACCCTGATGTATAGATAAGGCATGAGCAGGCTTTTTTTTTGTAGCTGTTTTTTTTTTATTGGTTTTTTTTGCAATAGTTTTTTTTGCACCGGTTCTTTTTATGGATAATCGTTTTTTAGCTTTTTTGCCGGTTAAGGCAAGTTTGGCTGATCTGGCTTTGGAACTGTACCTGCTTTTGGGAAACCGTTTAATTATGCGTTGAAAAATATCGAGAGCTTTTTTTTTATCGGATTTTTTTGACGAATATTTGTAGAGACGGGTATAAAGGTGTCCGGTCATATATAACCCGGCCGGAGCCCATGGGCCTGAAGGATTATGTTTATAAACAGCATTAAATTTTTTTATACATTTAATCCAGTTATCCCTGTATTTCATTTTTTTTGGGCTGTGTCTGAGCTTTTTATAACTGGCCTCGGCTTTATGATATTTGTCTCTCGCTGTTAAAGCTGATGATACACTCGGCATGATAAATGCCAAAATAGAAAAATACAGCAATAGATGTAGAATTTTTTTATTACACATGATTTATTTTGCTTTATTTTATTTTACTTTTTTTGCTTTTTCTTGTAGTTCGTTTAATATATTCAACGCTTCTAAGGGTGTTGTGCCGGAAATGTCAAGATTCTGTAATTTTTTTATTATTTTATTTTCTTTTTTTGGAAAAAGGCTTAGTTGTTCACGCATTTGTGGCTTAACAGCATTAATTTTATTTACATTCAGCCTGTTTTTACCGTTTTCGATATTAGAAAGTATTTTTTTGGCGCGGTTTATGACTTTTTCCGGTATTCCGGCCAGGCGCGCAACCTGAATACCATAACTCTTGTTGGTTCCACCTTCAACAAGTTTTCTTAGAAAGATTATTTCATCATTCCATTCTTTAACCGCTATATTGTAATTTTTTATTCTATTTTTTGTCTGTGCAAGGTCTGTCAATTCATGGTAATGGGTTGCAAAAAGTGTTTTAACACCTTTTCCTTTTAGTTCATGCAGGAACTCTGCTACAGCTCTTGCAATACTCAGGCCATCAAACGTACTGGTTCCTCTGCCTATTTCGTCCATTATTACAAGGCTGTTGGATGTCGCATTGTTTAAAATATTGGCGGTTTCCTGCATTTCAACCATAAATGTGCTATGGCCGGCAGACAAGTTATCGAGTGCACCGATTCTGGTAAAAATTCTGTCTGTTATTGATATGGATGTTTTGTTTGCAGGAACAAAGGATCCTATTTGTGCCATAAGAACAATAATAGCTGTCTGACGCAGAATGGTAGACTTCCCGGCCATGTTCGGTCCGGTTATTATCAGCACCTGACTGTCATCGTTATTTATATTTATACTGTTCGGGACAAAACGTTCGCCCGTAATCATTTTTTCGACCACGGGATGCCTGCCGTCTTCTATAATTATATTGCCTTTCGTGTTAATTTCAGGCTTTGTATATTCATTTTCGTCCGCAATCAGGGCCAGAGTCAAAATTGTGTCGAGCCTGGCTATGAATTGAGCAGCATTATTAATTTGCTGATTATATTTTATAATTTTGTTTTTAATTTTAGTAAATATTTCATATTCCAGAGAAGCTCTTTTCTCCTGAGCACCCATAACTTTAAACTCAAATTTTTTCAGCTCATCGGTAATAAACCTTTCCGCATTGACCAGAGTCTGTTTTCTAATATAATTTGGTGGAACGGATTCGGAACGGGATTTGGGGACTTCAATAAAATATCCGAAGACCTTGTTATATTTTACCTTCAGTGAATTGATTCCGGTTGCTTCTTTTTCTTTAACTTCAAGTCTGGCCAGCCATCCTTTGCCGTCACGGCTGATGGAGATAAGTTCATCCAGTTCAGCATTGAAACCTGCTTTTATTATACCCCCTTCATTGATAATCGGCGGAGCATCTTCCCTGATGGCTTTTTCCAGCAGGTCAGCCAGATCATCAAACTGAAATTTTTGATCGGGTTGAAGTAGATTGGAATTAAACTCTGCAAGATAAGCACCGATTTCAGGGAGACTCTTTAATGAACGTTTCAGAGCAGTCAAATCCCTTGCATTGGCTCTACCCATGGCTATTTTGCTGTCAAGACGCTCCAGGTCATAAACTGATTTAAAGCAGCCTCTTATCTGGAGTGAAAGGTTCTTTTTTGCAATTGCTTCTTCAATTGCCTCCTGTCTTGAGCGAATCTGATCTATATCAAGCAGCGGATACATTAGCCATCTTTTCAGCATTCTGGCGCCCATGGCAGTATTGCTGCTGTCGAGTATTCCCAGCAGAGATCCTCTTTTTTTTCCTGTTCCAAGATTTTCAACAAGTTCAAGATTTCGGCAGGTCAGATCATCTATTAAAAGAAAATTATCCAGCCGGTATGTTTCTATCCCTGAAAGATGGACGGTTTCCTGTTTTTGTGTTTCGCGAACATAATGGACCAGCGCTCCGGCTGCCGAGACGCCTGCTTTTAACTCTTCACACCCGAAGCCTTCAAGCGATATGGTTTTAAACTGATCATTAAGACGGTCACGACAATTCTGATATTCAAAAATGCTTGTTTCTAAAAATGTAATTGCTTTTTCCTGCAAAGCGGTTGTTATGGATGAAAAAAAAGTATTTTTTTGTAAATCTTTCGGCAGGATAGCTTCACTCGGAGCCACGCGGCGGATTTCTTCAACAATTGCTGAAAAGTCATCGCTTTCCGAAACGCGAAAAGCACCGGTAGAAATATCAAGATAAGCAATCCCCGTTTGATCGCCCATCAGGGATAGAGACAGAATATAATTATTTGTTTTTTCATCCAGCAGGTCATCATCCAGAATCATGCCTGGTGTCAGCACTCTTACGACATCTCTTTTGACCAGCCTTTTTGATGATTCATTTTTTAGATCCGAAGGCTTTTCTATTTGATCACATATAGCGACTTTGTATCCTTTGTTTATCAATTTTGCGAGATATGTCTGAGCGGCCTTGTAAGGTATTCCGCACATGGGAATGGGGAATTCTGCATTCCTGTTTCTTGAAGTGAGTGTAATCTCGAGAATTCGGGATGCTTTTTCCGCATCCTCAAAAAACATTTCATAAAAATCTCCCATCCTGTAAAAAAGGATAGCATCCGAATATCTTTCCTTAATAGAAAGGTATTGCTGCATCATTGGTGTTGTTTTCTGTGAATTCATAGTGGTACAACTTCCAGGTCGCCCCATATCCCAATATTTTCTTTTACAATAATAATAAGACCGGAAATATTTCCAATGGTTTTACCAAATTCAATTCCGTTTCCTATATCATTACTTGAACCTATCCGGTTGGCTATTGAGGTTGCAGCGGCATCTGCCAGAGAACATGAATCTGCAAAAACGGATACTGCATCCGCTTTTCCGAAACTGAGAGAATGACCGATAGTTCCGGATGATGTGCATACTGCAACCGGTTTGCCGGTATTTTTAATCCGGATTCCTATACGCATACTTAAAGGAGAATCGCCGGCAAAAATACCTATTGTGACCGGATTGTTGGTTTTTATAAAAATATCGCCTCCGTTTTCAACAATAATCTCTTCGGAATAAGATAAAAGATCAGCACCTACATTCTCGGCAATGGCGCCTGCAACAGATGCCATAGGGCCGACTCCCGCTTTTGCACCGGCTTTTGCCATATCTCGTATAATAGCCGGGGAGGGTTCTGTTATTTGCAGGGGATGAAGAGCATTCAGGAAATCAGGGTATTGTTTAATGAACTTTTCAATATAACCTCTGTATCTCAAGATTGATGCTTTTGCAATATCTTCAAGTTGTGATGACGCATGGATTGACAGGTCTGTTTCATCAATACTTACCACAAACCGAACCAGCCTGTCAGTTTTGACAAGATTTCTGTATGTGCGATTTTGATACATAATCAGAACATTGCCGCAAAAAGTACTTATCTGTCATGCCTGAAATAAAATCCCGTACTATCTCGGCATGGTTGTGGTTATTAATATAATCCTCAGACATATCTTTCAAAAAACCGGTAAAGATTACCGAAGAAGTTTTTTTTGTTTCAAGATCTTCAAGATATTTTTCAAAAAGAATGGTAAAATTTTCTTTTATAAAATTATATTTTTTTTTGATTGTCGGATTTAAATAAATATACTGCATATTAAATTCTTTTAGCCTTTTTAAGGCATTTGACACTTTTTCGCTGAACGCTATATGGTTTTTACGAAAGCTGTTAAGTAATATATCTGTTACAAGATTATGCACAATAGTGCCGTTGGTGTTTCCTATTACCTCCACACTTTCTCTGGGGAGATCGGATCTTTTAATGACCGAGAGGCGGATGGCGTCTTCTATGTCACGGCCTATGTAGCTGATGGTGTCGGCCATCCTGACAACACATCCTTCCATGGTCATGGGCACAAAGTGGGCTTTAGGGTTATTTTTTTTATAATTCAGCTTTTTTTTAAATACTTTAAATGAATTATCAGCACAAGGTTTAAGTAGTCTGTTATGAATTTCACCATCATGGCAGAGAATACCATCAAGTGTTTGTAAACAAAGATTCAATCCCCTTCCTTTTCGTTCGACTTTATCAAGAAATTGAATACTCTGAACACTA
>JAGGWL010000019.1 GCA_021157555.1 Deltaproteobacteria bacterium
AATCGTGATAATATGACCATCCAATCAGTTATTATATATAAATATTTGATTATTACACTTGCGGGTTTTTGGGTATGCGCTTTTTTTTCAAACAGGGTCTATTTTAAGATATTGTATGTAATGATTGCACTGATAACAGCGGTACGGGAAAATATCTTAAAACAGCATGGATTAATTACTGATGAATAAAATTTTAGAAGACTGTTTTTTCTTTTACAACCAGCAAGGCCATTATCTTTATGGGTGCAGTTATATTCCAAGGTCTGATATGTCGGAAACCGGTATAGTAATTGTCCCGCCAGTCGGTCATGAAAGGCTGCGGTGTTATCGGGAATGTGTTACCCTGGCAAGAGAGCTTGCAGAGGCAGGTTATTTTGTGTTTCGTTTTGATTATCGTGGTGAAGGGGAAAGTTTCGGAGAATTTCCCGATTTTGATGTGAAGACCAGGCTTGAAGATATTAATAGTGCTCTTAAAGAGTTTAGCCGGAGATTTTTGGTTCATGAGATTGTTTTGGTCGGATTCAGGTTAGGGGCGTTGTTCACGCTTAAGGCAGCAAAGGCCAATGCCATTAAGAGAATTATTCTGTGTGAACCTGTATATAATGTGAAAAAATATGTAAAAAACTGTATCAGGTCCAATATAATTGCCCAACGCGACTACTTTGGCAAAAGTTCTATCAAAGAGGATGTCATTTGGGATCAACTAAATAAAGGAGAATCAATTTCAGTATATGGTTTCCAGATGAGCTTGCCTTTTCTGAGACAATTGCAGGAGTTTGATATCTCTTCCGAGTTAAAAGCATTTCACAATATTGCTTTAGTAATTTATTTTTATAAAAATAAAAAACCTGCGGCGTTATCCCGTCAATTGACAGAATGGTGCGAGTACCTGGATGAAAATGCCATATATGATGTAGAACCAGTTAAAACCAGGTTTTCCTGGACCACTAAAAAAATCTGGACTCCTATTTTATTTGACCTGAATAACTGTATTATTAAATGGATAAAAATAAATGGTTCTTGAGCTGCAAAAGGAAGTCATACGTGTAACAAATCCACAAGGACATATACTTTACGGTATTCTGACGCGCCCACACAAAAAAAATGACTCTAAGCAACTTATTATTTCATGCCAGTCAGGCGTAGTAGCCAAAGGCGAAATTGGTGATCATCTGCGTTGGGTCGCAGACCGGCTTGCTGAGCAAGGCATAACAGTGATCAGATTTGATCAGCATGGCACAGGAGACAGTCAGGGGGAGTGTGATCAGGATGTGCCTATTAGATTGTTTTTTCAAAAAATTCAGGATGGCTGTTTTAAAGATGACACGCTTATGGTTATTGATTGGGCTATTCAGCGGTTCCCGGGGTATGATATTTTCTTTTTAGGAGAATGTGGGGGCTGTATTTCTGCTCTGGCAGCTGCTGCAGAGAGAATAAAAAATGTTCAGGGTTTTATACTGATAGCCATGCCGGTATTGCGTTTTTCCGATGAAATCCGTGGCCCACTGAAAATTGGTAATCATGATGCTAAAAATACCGGAAAACAATATTTCCAAAAACTTATTAATCCCAAAAGTTGGGGAAGACTTGTCAGGGGAAAGTCAGATCTGAAATTAATTTTTGATAGCATCGCAGTGCTGTGTGTAAATTCTTTTAGAAGTGTCTGTATAAAAAATTTATTCCAGGGTCCGTTTGCTCCAGATAATCCTTCCTTTAATCAGTTATTCTGGGATAATTTGCAATTAATTGCCCGAGAAAAAATTCCAACCTGTTTTTTGTTGCCTGAACTTGATAATGAAACATTTGAGTTTAATGTTGAGTTTAAGCAAAAAATATTAAACAGGCAAAAAAAACGTTATTCTACCTGTGAGGTAATTTACCTTCCGGCCACTGATCACTCTATCATGTTCCTGGAATCAAGAATGGCAGTAGTCAATTCAATTCTCAACTGGATTTACAGGGGTTAATCTTTCCATGTCTACAAAACGTTTGCTCTTGCATGGGTCGGCTTTAAGTGCCATGTCTATTTTCCTGCAGGTGGCAGTTTCCTTTTTTTTAATGCCGTTTATTATCCATTCACTTGGAGAGCGACTTTATGGTGTTTGGCTTCTTATTGCGGCTTTTGTCGGATATTATGGCCTGCTCGACCTAGGCATCAGCGCCGCTGTAACTCGTTTTGTATCCAGGTCCATTGGAGCCGGGAAAAGAGAGCATAACAAATATTACGCCAGCAGTGCTTTTTTTATTCTTTGCGGAGCTGGTTTATTAATAATTATTGTCTCATTGTTTGCCGCCCTTTTCGCCAAATTTTTTATCAATGATCCTGCTGACTTGCACCTATTTAAATTTTCGGTCATTATCTTGGGAGCAGCTATTGGCACATCCTTTCCATTGCGAATATTTGATGGCGTTTTGAATGCGAATCTTCGTTTCGACCTTAAGCGTTACATTGAAATTGGTGAAGTTGTTCTCAGGTCATGTCTCATCATTTTTTTTCTGAAACTGAACTACGGTATTTATGGCCTGGCTGTTGCCGGAGCAGCTGCAATGCTATTTGATTTTCTTTTCAAAATGCTGATCGCTTTAAAAATAGATCGCAGTATTGTTATAAAAATTTCATGTTTTAACTATGCCAAACTCAAAGAAATGGCTGAATATGCTGTTTTCACTTTTGTTGCCGGATTGGCTCAAATATTAAATAATCGTATTGATCTTTATGTGGTTATTATTTTTGCTAATTTAACGGTAGTGTCTTATTATGGAATTGCCCTGAGTTTGGTTTCTTATTTTTACCAATTTTTCGCTTCAACTCAGGGGATATTAGGGCCTTTCTTCAGTCAGAAGGAAGGTGAAAAAAATTTCAGTGCTATCCGCCAGAATTTAATGTTATTAACTCGTTTAAGCTCTATAATCTCTTCTGTGCTGGTCTTGCTCATCATCCTATATGGCAAACAATTTGTATTCCGCTGGCTTGGTGAATCGTTTTGCTCGACCTATCTTTTTATGTTTATTCTTTTTTCCCCGTTGATTTTTTCCTACGGTCTTTTTCCCACACTTTTTGTTTTAAACACAACCGGTCACCACAGGTTATCTACAATCCTTGATCTTTTGCGCGGGGGTATGAATCTTATCCTCAGTTTGATACTTGGTCATTTTTTTGGTGCTCCTGGTGTTGCCTGGGGAACGGTTATCCCTGCGGTTCTATTCGACATCATTTTAAAACCTGCTTATTCCTGCAAGGTGATTGGCCTTAGTCCCTTTAAGTTGTGGAGCAATGTTGGCTTCGTTGTAGTAGTTACTACTATTTTGTTTGCTCCGGTTTGGTTTTTTATTGGTAGGAATGTTAGTAATAATTATTTGGAATTAATCGCTATTGCATGCTTGCATATTGTGGTTTTTCTTTTTCCTGCCTATTTTCTTTTTTTTAATAAAACAAAACGAGTTTGGTTGATGAAACATGCAAGCGCCATGATGAATCGGTAAATTTTTGTAAAAAATCGGATAAAATGAAATTTTTGTTATTTGTGGCTGAGGCATTCTTGGCTGGCATCGCAGTTGTTATTGGTATCGTGGGGCAATTTTATATTCAAAAAAAAGGTGAGTATTCCTCTATCGCTAAAAAAGGGTATAAGTATCAATTTGCCGAATCAAATAACATGCATCAACAAACAGTGCTTATCGCTGACGGGAAATTTTTGCTGGCGCCTGTAAAAAACAATTGGGATAGCCTTGTGCTGAAGCTGTTTGTTGCGAAAAATATTCTGCGAAAAGGGATTTTCCCCAGTGTGACTATTGTGTCAGGAGAGAAATCTGAAGTGCAATATCTGGTTTCTGGGGCAAGAGGTATTCAATATTTAAATTTATCTCCAGTTGTAACTGAAGGTTCCTGCCCAGATTATATTGAACTCCTTTGTGATGGCATACGTATAGCTGATCAGAAGGCTGCACTACTGTATTTCGATTCTATTAAAAAAAATGAAAATATTTTGGTCATTGCACCGCATCCTGATGACGCAGAAATAGCAGCTTTTGGATTATATTCAAAATTCCAGAACGTAACACTTGTCCATATAACAGCGGGTGATTCTACAAGTGATAAATATTCATTTTTGGGTGGCGAGTTGACACAGAGACAGTTACTCGGTTTTATTCGAGTTATTGATACCTTGGCGGCATCTCATTGGTGTGAGCATGTGCCGGATGTATTGAATTTAGGGTATCCTGATAAACTTTTGAAAGAAATGTATGAATTCCGTGATAATTTTGAAAGAAATGATTCCCAAATAAATGATGTGAATAAGTATCGAACCTACTGTAAATGTGCGAAAAATATCGCACCAATTGCCTCTGTGAGCTGGAAAGAGCTAGTTAATGACCTGATTATTATACTTAATGAGTATTCTCCTACAATTATTGTGACTCCTCATCCTATGATGGATTTGCATCCTGATCATCAATATGCTACTGTTGCTTTAGCCGATGCATTGAAAAAGTGCCAATTAAATACGGATATTTTTTTTTATACAAATCATGCAATTAGTTCGGAAGAAATTCCTTATGGTCCGGCTGGCTCAATTCACTCTTTGGTGCCATGGGATAATGAACAGCTTGTATTTAAATCTGTTTATTCACAAACATTGTCCGATACTGATATTCAGAGAAAATTTATGTCACTATACAGCATGAGTGAGCTAAGAAACATAGACTGTGAAAGAAATAAATTTCTTGACAGGGGAAATATCAAAAAAAGAATAAGGGGATATATAAGGAAATGCATAAATTCTGTTAAAGAACTAACTTCTATTTTTCGGTTTGATGAATCTTTTTTCAGGAGAGGGCTTATGAAGAATGAAATTTTTTATTGTACAACGAAGAATGAGGCGATTAAACATATCGATCTTTTTTTAAACGGCAATGCTGATGATTTTGACAAAAAAGGCTGATAATGAATTTTTATTTGGAAATTTGTAAGTTTCCTGGTGTATAGGTTTAAAAATGTCTTATGT
>JAGGWL010000123.1 GCA_021157555.1 Deltaproteobacteria bacterium
TGAAAAATAATTTGAATAAAGGCCACACCTTTTAAATACATTTATGTTATTTTAATTATTTTTTACTTATCATAGTTTTTCTATATAAAAACAAAATGTTATCGTAATTTTGCACCGTATAAAATTATGGCATCTTTTTTGCGATTAAATTATATATGATCAATTTTATCATATACATCATATATAAAGACAGGGTATAGGTAAAAGGTTCTTGCTGTCGATGGAAAAATGGGCGTATAATGAACGCGAAAAAAAACAAAAATGAGCAGCAACTCAGTTGAGCTGCCTGCGTAAAAAGCAGGAAAGGAATTAAAATATGTATACAAAACTAAAAATAGCGTTAATTGATTTAGCTGAAAAAAATGACCTTTTGGAAAATGAAATCAGCATTACAGCTAAAATTCTGACATCTGAAGAGGCCATAGGCAAAACAGAAAGAAAGGATTATCCTTTGCTTCAAGGCAAGGAGTTTTTAATTCAGGCGAATTTTAAAAATGCCCTGGGACAGGCATTTACAGATGCTCCAAGTAATTTTAAGGGGAAACTCAAGAATATACTTAAATTAGAATTAATAGATAATAGTGACAGAGCTCTTTTTATTGCTACGCTCAATGCTGTAATGCGATACGTGGGTGCAGCCGAAAAAACGATTCATTGCAAAAATGAAGAACCTGAATTATGCGCCGGAGAGATAGTCAGGACAATTATTGATAAATACAGCTCTGATATCAAAGTTGGAATCGTTGGATTCCAGCCGGCCATAATAGATAATTTTTCCAAAAATTTACCTGCTCAAAATCTCAAGGTAATAGACCTGGATAAAGAGAATATCGATAAAATAAAATATGGAGTGCTTATCTGGGATGGCAGGAAAATGGAGGAAGAACTTTTTAAAATCTCTGATGTTATTTTAGCAACAGGCTCAACAATAGTAAATGACAGTCTGTCTAATTTAATTTCTCTGGCAGAAAAATATCAAAAACCTTTATATCTTTACGGTACAACAGTTGCCGGAGTAAGCAAAATTTTAAACTTGGAAAGGCTCTGTTTTCAATCCTCTTAAAGTCAGAAAAGGAGTTATCATGAAAGCGTTTACCTGTTAGGCGTTGAAGGGAAAATAATCCTTGACAAATTCTTAGAATAGAATAAGAATAAACAGTTTAAAATATCAAGATAAGTTAGACCTTTGAGATATAAAGGAGGCTGCATAATGTATGCTATAATCAATTCGGGTGGAAAACAGTATAAAATCGCAGAAGGTGAGATATTGCGTGTCGGGAAAATAGATGGAGAAATCGACAGCCAGGTAATATTCAACAAAGTCCTTTTGTTTTCGGATAATGAAAACCAGCAAATAGGTAAACCTACCCTGGATAATGTAGAGGTAGAGGGACGTATTCTGGAACAGGGCAAGGAGAAAAAAATTCTTGTTTTTAAATATAAAAAACGTAAAAGATATCGCCGTACGCAGGGACATCGGCAGGAATATACCGCTGTTAAAATAGATAGTATTAAATGGAGTTAAACAAATGGCACATAAAAAAGCAGGTGGAAGTTCAAGAAACGGCCGGGACAGTAATGGACAAAGGCGTGGTATAAAGCGTTATGGCGGTAACAAGGTTAGTGCCGGAAATATTATTGCACGTCAGGTTGGGACAAGAATACATCCAGGTACTAATGTTGGAATGGGTAAAGATTATACACTGTTTTCGCTGATTGATGGTGTAGTGGCGTTTGAACGGATGGGACGTTCACGCAAAAAAGTAAGTGTTTATGCAGAGTGAAATTCATTGATGAAGCTATCGTTACAGTACAATCCGGTGATGGAGGAAGAGGCTGCATAAGTTTTAGACGCGAAAAATTTATTCCCCGCGGGGGACCTGATGGCGGCGATGGAGGAAAGGGTGGAGATGTAATTTTCCAGGCTGTTTCCGGCAAACGGACTCTTTATCAGTTTAGATATAAAAAAAATTTAAAAGCAAAAAATGGGGAATATGGTCAGGGTAAAAACAAGACCGGCAAACAGGGAACAGATCTTGTAATAGATATACCGGTTGGTACCCTGATTACAGATACAGAGACCGGAAACCTGATCAAGGATTTTACCATTGCCGGAACAAGTTTTATCCTGGCAAACGGTGGCCGCGGTGGACAAGGTAATACCAGGTTTAAATCATCAACATATAAAGCTCCCAGATTTGCGCAGCCTGGAGAACCTGGAGAAACATACAGTATAAAACTTGAGCTTAAACTACTTGCCGATGTTGGCATAATAGGTTTGCCAAATGCCGGCAAATCAACACTGATTACTGCAATTTCTTCGGCACGTCCTAAAATTGCCGGCTATCCCTTTACCACACTGACTCCCAGCCTGGGAGTGGTTCATACAGACTGGGGCGAACCTTTTATTGCCGCTGATATACCTGGGCTTATTGAAGGTGCGCACAAAGGGCAAGGCCTGGGAATAAGGTTTCTAAAACATATTGAAAGAACACACATTCTTGTCCATCTCATAGATATTTCAGATATTGATCCTGATGACCCCCTGAAAGCCTATAATACCATAAATACTGAATTATATTTATATAACCAAAATCTTGCCCAAAAAACTCAGATAGTAGTTTTAAACAAGACAGATATGCCATATTCTTCCGATACAGAGCTTAAATTCAAATCCGCTTTACCAGAGCAACAAATAATTTCTATTTCCGCATTAACAGGAAAAGGAGTTGATTCTTTAAAATCGAAAATAATCAATTTGCTGAAAATAGACTATGACTCATAATAATGTTTCTTTTTTCCAAAATGCAAAGCGTGTTGTTGTCAAGGTTGGGAGCGGTGTTCTAACTCTGGATCATGGCTTGAATTTAGATATTATAAAATCAATCACACAACAGATATGTAAGCTTATGGAAAACGGTATGGAGATATTTCTGGTATCTTCAGGTGCAATGGCTTCCGGAGTAAAACGGATAGGTCTTCTTAAAAGGCCTGATGATATTCCCCAAAGGCAGGCAGCGGCTGCTGTCGGTCAGTCCGGTCTTATAATGGAATATGAAAAAGCTTTTTCCATGTGCAATAAAAAAGTGGCTCAAATCCTTCTTACCGGTGAAGACCTTTTTAATCGTGAAAGGTACCTTAATATACGGAACACTTTTAATACGCTTTTATCATGGAAGGTTGTTCCCATTATAAATGAAAACGATACTGTTTCCGTGGAGGAGATCAAGTTCGGAGACAATGATAATCTTGCAGCCATAATTTCCATATTAATGAATGCGGATATCCTTGTAAATTTAACCGATATTGACGGTTTATTTACAAAAGATCCACGAACTAATTCCGATGCTGAACTAATTCCCTTGATTACCCGAATAAATGAGGATACTAAAAAGATGGCCGGTGATATTCCAGGTGCACTCGGTACCGGAGGCATGTTAAGTAAAATAAATGCGGCAGTAAAAGTTACTTCTTCAGGGATACCAATGGTTATAGCTAACGGAAAAGATTCAGATATCCTGACCAGACTTTTTTCCGGTGAACAATGCGGGACGTTTTTTGTCCCCACCCTAAGGGAGATTGATGCAAAAAGATAATAAAACAAATATTCAACATATTTTGGTTTTTCAGCAGAACGGAAGCGGAGAAAGCAAGATAAAAGGTATAAAACAATATGGCAGCGGTCTTTTTAGGCTGGAGACTTGCTCCATTGATGAAGGGCTTCCTTTGGTCATAGACGACACGTCCGAATATCTACCAAAGGATATAAAGGCAGATCTGGTTCTTGATTATTTTAAACATCTTGATCTTTCCCATGATTTGGCAAATATGTGTGTGGAGAGAAATATTCCTGTTGTTAGTCCAGGGAAAAAAATGCGCTTACCTGGGGTCTTTATTCCTCCTACCTGATGCTGGCTTTCCAGACAGGTCTGTTTGGGAACCTATGGTGAAGAATTTGGAGCACCTGAATTTATAGTTAAGGTCTCTAATGGTAAATTTGTAGATATTACCGTAAAGAGAGGGGCCCCCTGTGGAGCTACCTGGGAGTCTATTCGGCGAGTGCTGAATATGCCGGTTGAAGAAGGAATAATAAGAATGGGGATTGAAGCACAGTTTTTCTGCACTGCCGATCCGGCAGGATGGGACCCGATATACGCAAAAAGTCCAATCCATTTGGCAGGTGAGATACATGCTGCAGCGTTAAAAAGAGCAGTTAGGAACGAGGACAAAGCAACTTCCCCAAATATAAAATACCCGAATAATATAAAAAATTTGATATCGTAGGGGCAATCCCCTGTGGTTGCCCAACACACATTGCGTAATCAATTTGTAATAGGGCAGGGGCATGCTCTTACTTGTGTAAGTTATTTTATTATCATTGATAAGCAGCACGATATATTCTGACAAAGCTTTGATGACTGTCAAATGCAATTTCAGGCAATTTGTCCTGTTCAAAAAAAGCTGCATCCAGAGCATCGTCACCGGCCACCGGAATTCCAGTATATTTTTTTACCAGATAAGCCACCATCAGTATGGAACTATAATGCGAACTGGTAGTGGCTGTAACGCCAAGGAGTGTCTCAATTTGGCCGGATAAACCGGTCTCTTCTTCAAGTTCTCTCAATGCACCCTTTTCTGGTGATTCTCCGATCTCAATAAACCCGCCTGGCAAACACCAGTGGCCAATTTTCGGCTCAACGCTGCGCTTTACAAGCAGCAATCTCTCACTGGCATCGACCAGCACAACACATGTGGCAGGCAGCGGGTTTTCGTAAACAGGTTTATTACACTTTTCACAAAAAAGACGGTTACGACCGTCACAAAATTTGTTTGTAAGTAATGAACCACAAAAAGGACAATTTGTTTTTTTAAGCATCATCAATCGTCAAAATCGCCATCAGGTCCTTTATCACTTGTAATTAAAGAAGCACGCTGTTTGATTTTTTCTTCTGTCCATTCTTCAGGCTTCTCGATTCTGCTCACCCGACAACCAGGATCGAATGAATCCGCTTTGAGTATGGCATCTATGCAAATAGAGGCCGTATCAACAGCATTAAAAACATTTGCAAGCAAATTATAAACAAAATCTTCTACTCTACCTGCCATTCTTGCCCTGATATCAGCAGGCTGCCCCATAATTTTATTTTCAAATGGAAGGTTCAGTTTTTTGTAATTCCCGCCTTTAATTTCGTTGGCATCAGCATAGGAAACCATTTCTGACCAGAGTTCTTCTGTTACTCCTTCGCCCTTGACTTTAGCAAAATTACCGCTCTCATCAAGTATGGCATTGCCATAGTCATTTACTTCCAAACCCCAAACAACCATTTGGAGTGCTGTTGCCACATTTGCCTTGGTGGTTCTTGTAGTAGACGCAATTTTTTTCAGTTTTTCCGTGCTATTCCCGGAGGTGCCGTGCTGAGCGCCTGATACTTTATATTTTTCTAAAGCATTATGAATATCAGTTGTTAAATCAATCTGAATACCCTGCGAGCTAGCCTCAATACCATGGGTAGTTCCATTATTTAATGCTATCCAGTTCGGAAAAATATTATGCGCATTCAAACCTTGTATGAGAAAGAGAGCCTCTTCAACAGTTGATAGGCCGGATTTTCCTTTTATCTCTCCGACTTCCGTTTCAAGACCCGCCCATTTCGGAATCATTGGATTTAATGCAATATTGGCAAGCAGATTCAGGTCATCAGGCCGATGAGACGCGTCAATGGCAATAGATGTAATCCCTGCATCAAACATCGAAGGAATCTCTGTTTTTCCTTGTTCTACATCTTTATCATTTTTTATTCCATAATGATCAGCATGTATCGCAACAGGAACAGTAATGCCAAGCTGGTTGCAGATTGCATCAACCATCAATGCCATATTCCAGTAGTTTACGGGGCAATAAGAGGTTGCTCCGCCTTCCGACTTTGCAATTTCAATAATTACAGCGGCATTGACTCTTTGTGCAGCCTGTAAAACTCCAGGTAAAATAAGCCCGCTCCTGGCATTAGCAGCTATTGTCATTGCCTTGCCCTTTGTAATCATCGCTATGTCTATAAATTTACCGCTGACTATAAGAGCTTTGGAGTTAGGGAACAGTTTTACAATATTCGGCGGACGTCCAATTTGGAGTGCTTTATCAAAATCTTTTGAACTTACAACTGATTGAGCAGACATATGTTACCTCCCATTTTGTAAAAATCTTTTGTTGCTTGCCAAGTAGAGATTTTTTTAATAAAATAAGGTAAGAAATGAGGAAGAAGTTATTTCGTCATCATTCCAATTAAAATTCTATGATAGTTTAAAGAGATATGCAAATAAATTTATAGGTCTATTAATGATTTTTCTCCTAAAATATGAACAAATAAGAAAAATATATCAATTTTTACCGGTTTTTATTTTAACCTTCCTTTTTTGCTATGGCTGCAGCGGCAATGATTATACAATCCTTGCCGGAAATACAATGGGGACAACCTACCGTATAAAATTTTTTTCAAGCTCATGCAATAATTTTTCAACATTAAAAAATAAAATAAATCAACGTCTTGATGAAATTAACCAGAGTATGTCCACTTATATAGACGACAGTGAAATCAGCAGATTTAATCGCTCTGGAGAAGCAGGAAAAAAATTTTATATTTCCGATGACTTTTTTAATGTAATAAAAGTTGCCGAAAAAATTTATCATATTACCGGCGGAGCATGGGATGGCACTATCAAACCGCTTGTGCATCTTTGGGGCTTCGATGGTTCACAATTTGCAAAACATGTTCCAGAGCAGTCATTGATAGAAAAAATAGTATCAAAAACAGGTTTTAATAAAATAGAAGTTTCAGAAAAAAAATTTATCGTAAAAAATGATGTTCCAGTTACTTTAGATCTTGCTTCAATTGCAAAAGGTTATGGCGTAGATCAAATAGCTCAACTGATAAAAAAATATGGTATATCTAATTTTATAGTTGAAATTGGTGGCGAGGTTTACGCTTCGGGATTTAAGGAAAACGGCCAAAATTGGCAGGTCGGTATCAATAACCCTGAAAAAAATGCCGGGTTTGAAAAAGTTTACAAAAAATTATCTCTACAAAACAGAGCTCTTGCGACCAGTGGTGATTATCGGCAGTTTTTTGAAATTAATGGAATCCGCTATTCACATGTTATTGATCCCAGGACAGGATATCCCGTGAACAATGGAGTAGTAAGCGTTTCCATTCTTGCGGACAAATGCGTATTGGCAGACGGGCTTGCAACGGCCGTTATGGTAATGGGATGGAAACAAGGACTTGCGCTTGTCAACAGTTTAGACGGGGTGGAATGCCTTATTATTACCCGCGAAAAAGACGATTCATTTGCAGACCATACTACAAGCGGTTTTGTTACATCATGAACGCTGAAATCGTAAAACCTGACCCTGCCTGTTTTAGGAAGTTATTCCTCCCCACGTTCTTTATGTATTCATATTTTTCAAGGCCTCTCTGAATTTATCGTTAATTTGAACTGTCATTTCAGCCGCTTCCTGAATCATTAAGCCAGCCTGTTCAAGATTATTATCTTTTGCTTTTTTAGACCAATCCCTATATGTTCCCGCATGATCATCATTATGTTTAATCCAGTGCTCAAGCAATTTTACTATTTTTTCATCAAAAGAAAGATTGCTTTGGGCATTATTATTATGGTCATGATTATGTTCATGGTGATGATCATGCTCGTGTGTATGGCTCATTTGTTTGCTCCTTTTTTTATATTATATATTCTCTTATAATTTTTAAAATATATCCATCAGGTAAGATAGTCAATTAGAATCAGGAAATAACTTTCGGTATTTATATCTACAATGAGATTAAACAAAAAGTACTTTTTTTTTATAATAATCACAGGATGTTTAACAGGTGTAATCACAGGTGTTTTTTTAGCCATTACACATGATTTACCACAGATAAGATCTCTTGAGACCTACAGGCCATCCGCTGTTACCAGAATATATTCATCGGACAATGTACTTCTTGCGGAATTGTTTGCAGAAAAAAGAGATCCTGTGCCAATAGTTGATATACCAGCATTTCTGAAAGAAGCGCTGGTGGCAACTGAAGACCGAAATTTCTATAAGCATATTGGAATAGATCTAAAAGGGATAATGCGTGCCATAATTAAGGATATTATGGCTGGTGAATTTGTGGAAGGCGCAAGCACAATAACCCAGCAATTAACAAAAACACTTTTTCTTACTCCCAGGAAGACCCTGATGCGTAAAATCAAGGAGGCTTTATTGGCGTTGCAGCTTGAAAGACGCTATACAAAAAATGAAATTCTCGAACTATATTTAAATCAAATCTATTTTGGAAGCGGAGCCTATGGAGTGGAATCTGCAGCAAGGATTTTTTTTGGAAAAGCAGTTAAAGAACTTAACCTTGCAGAGAGCGCCCTTGTTGCCGGACTAGCTAAGGCACCATCCATATATTCTCCTCTGATTAATCCGGAACTTGCCATTAAGCGCAGAAATATCGTCTTAAAGCAGATGCTGCAAACTGGTATAATCAACAAAAATATGTATCAGGATGCTATAAAAGAAGCAGTGCATCCGCCAGCAACTGATAGTAAATCAGTCAATGCCCCGTATTTTATAGAATATATAAAAAAATTTTTGGAAAAAAGTCTAAGTTCATCCATTCTTTACAAGGGCGGGCTTAGTATCACAACCACCCTTTCATATAATCAGCAGCAAAATGCCGAAAATGCTGTTGAGCATGGTCTTTTTGCTCTTGAAGAGAGAATGATAAAAAATAGCATCAAGGAACCGGCACCTCAGGCAGCACTCATAGCCATTGATGTCCGCACAGGAGGTATATTAGCCATGGTTGGAGGAAGGGATTATTACCAAAGCTCTTTTAATAGGGCTGTAGTTGCAAAAAGACAGCCCGGTTCAGCATTCAAGCCGTTGGTTTATGCTCTTGCCATTGAACGGGGATTTAGCCAGAACAGCATGATACTAGATGCTCCGGTTGCTTTTCAAGGGGCTGACAGGGGCAGGGCCTGGAAACCGGAAAATTTTTCAAAAAATTACAAGGGAGAAATCACCTTAAGAAAGGCACTGGCTCTTTCAAAAAACATACCTGCTGTGAGGCTGATGGAAAAACTTGGGCCTTTTTCAGTTGCAGGGTTTGCTCATGCTATGGGTATTGAATCACATCTGCAGACGAATCTTTCCCTGGCACTCGGCACATCGGAAACAACTCTGCTTGATCTGACTTCCGCTTATGCTGTCTTTCCCAATAAGGGAAA
>JAGGWL010000064.1 GCA_021157555.1 Deltaproteobacteria bacterium
CAATAATACTCAGGCATTGCTATTGAACACTATATGCCATAAGGAAATGAAATGGTGAGAATATACCTTCTGACAGATTATAAAGGTAATTTCGGTTCAAAATACACTGCAACACCATATCGTTCAGGAATGGATAGACAGTTGCTAAAAAAGTATTTTTCAGCGTGCGGATATGATGTAGAGTATTGTACATTTACTAATATAGATTTCAGAAATGATAAGTTATCAGGCCAGTATGTTTTATATACAGCAACTGAGGATGAAAATTTATATTATAAAGGCTACATTGAAGATGTGGTTTTAGGGCTTGAGCTTTCAGGGGCTAACTTGCTCCCACGGTTTCAATTCTTAAGAGCCCTCGGCAATAAAGTATTTATGGAAATTTTAAGAGATCAAATTTTAATATCTAATAACGAAGATATTCAATCCCACCATTTTGGTACATTTGAAGAAATTAAACAGCACATGCCTAAAGTCCAATTTCCGGTTGTTATGAAGACGGCACACGGAGCTATGAGTTCCGGAGTCTCTTTAGTAAAAAATGAAAGGCATCTTTTGAAACAAGCCAGAAAGATAAGTAAAACTCCATCCATTTTACACGATATAAAAGATTTATTGCGCCCAATTAAACATCATGGGTATATAAAGGAATCAAAAAACAGAAGAAAATTCATTATTCAAACTTTTATCCCAGATATGCTGAATGATTGGAAAATTTTAATTTTCGGACAAAAATATTATATTTTATACCGTGGAGTCAGGGATAACGATTTTAGAGCAAGCGGCAGTGGTAAGTTTGTTTTTAAAAAAAAAATTCCCGAAGGCATTTTAGATTATGCAGAAAAAATCTTTAAAAAACTAAAAGTCCCAAATCTTTCTATAGATGTCGGGCACAGTAATGGGAATTTCTATTTAATAGAATTTCAAGCCATCTGTTTCGGCACCACGACTGTCGAAAAGTCTTCATTCTATTTTCAAAAAGAATCTGGAAATTGGTCTGTCCATGAAGGGAAAACCGTATTGGAAGAAGTCTATGCAGAAAGTATTGTTGAGTATATTTCTGGTACATCTTGTAACGGAATTGCGTGTTAAAAATACTGGCAATAACTCTTGGTGAATGAAAATAAAATACAAGCTGAAATAGTTTAATAGGAAAAAATGTGTAAAAAAATTTTAATCATTTGTCCTGATCTGAAATTGCCTGGTGGAATTGCCGGTTATTACAGTTCCCTGAAAAACCATTTTAGCTATGGAATAGAGTATTTTTTTATAGGAGCACGAAAAAGAAATGAAAGCAATTTTTTAAAACCATTCAATTTAATAAGAGACGTTCTGTTTCTCTTTTTACATCTTTTAAAATCAGGGAAAAAATATGATCTTGTTTGCCTTAATCCATCTTTTATCCCGTTTTGTATCGTAAGAGAGGGAATGTTGCTACAGGTAATAAAATATTTCAGGATAAAAGTCATTGTTTTTTTTAGAGGATGGAGTTGGGATTTTTCAAAAATTGTCGAAAAGCGTTATTTTAAATTGTTTTTTCAAACTTACAATAAAACTGATTCATTTATAGCCCTATCAAAAGAATTTAAAAATCAACTCAGAGCTTGGGGGTTCAACCAACCCGTTTTCTTAGAAACAACTGTTGTAGATAAACTATTGTTAAATGGCTACACTATTGAAGACAGAATGGAACGAATCCGATCGAGCAGCAGTTCCATAACTATTTTATTTCTTTCGAGAGTCGAGAAAGAGAAAGGAATTATTGAAGCAATAGATGCTTTAAATATTCTAATTAAGTCGTATCCGAAAATTCGGATGTTAGTGGCCGGGGTGGGGTCATATTTGTCAGAATCAATTGAACATTGCAAGAGTCTTGCTTTAGAAAAAAATGTTAATTTTCTGGGATGGATAACGGGTGAACAGAAATCCCGGGTACTGGCAGATTCAGATATACTCCTCCTTCCAACTTACAGGGAAGGCATGCCAAACTGCGTTCTTGAAGCAATGGCTTTTGGAATTCCGGTTGTGACTCGCCCCATCGGGGGGCTAAAAGACTTTTTTGTAGATGGTAAATTCGGGTTCATGACTGAATCTACAGAACCGGAGACTATCGCGTCTCTTGTTGACAGCATAATAGTTAATCGGCCTCTTCGAGAGTATATGAGCATCCAGTCTTTTAATTATGCGCACGATCATTTTTTCTCAGGCAGCGTTACAAGAAGGCTTGAAATTATTTATGATAAGGTGCAGTTTGGGATAAGGTGCAGTTTGGGAAAAATATAATAGAATAACGGAAGATTTGGAATAGGGATTTAAGATGAAAAAAGCATATATATTATTTGTAGTTATTCTAATGCTGTTATTTATTCCAGATGTTTCGCCGGCTAAAAATATTGGCAATGGTTTTTACAGCCACGGGGTTCCTGTTCCGATAAGCCGATTACGCGGGTTTGTTGCAACGGTTGATGCTGATGATAACAACATTGTGCTTGCGTGGCTCATGGACAACAGGGGGGGGTATGAACTCCTTAAAATTGATACCTCTACAGGGGCAACTGAGGAATTTCCTACCCCATTTCCGCTTGCCGGCGACTGCCCCTTTGCCTCGATCTTGTCCAGCCGTAATAAGTATTATGCGCATTTTAATAGTCATTTTATAGAGTTTGATGTTAAAAAACAGGAATTTACATTTGTCCGCAAAACAGCCCCCAGAACGGCTATGAGCATGACAGAAGATGATAATGGCATCATATGGTCGGTTACCTACCCTCACAGTGGGCTTGTTTCCTATAATCCTCAGACGGAAGAATTCAAAGACTACGGGCAAGTTTATGAACAAAATTGGTCGCAATACCCGCGCTATATAGCGGCTGATGACAAGGGCTGGATTTATTTCGCCCTTGGTAAGACAGCCAGTCAAATTATCGTCTTTGACCCGTTTACGGAAAAGGTTTTGCAGATGCTTCCTGAATCCGAACGTAAAAATGGATCAGCCTACGTTTATCGTGATCTCAACGGTAAAGTTTATGGAAAAGCCTTAAAAAAAATATCGGATGAATGGTATGAATTTTATGAGGGTAAAGGAAAAAAAATTGGGAAACATATAACAGTTAAAAAAAAACCGTATATCGCCGGAATGCAGGGACTGTGCTACG
>JAGGWL010000288.1 GCA_021157555.1 Deltaproteobacteria bacterium
GGCTCCAACGTCCTTGATAGGTGGAGCGTGAGCGGGAACCTATCAAGGACGTTGGAGGAACTCGACAGCCGCGATAAGTTGACCGTGTGCGTAGCGCAGCGGAGCTCACGGTCAACTTATCAGAAAGGATATATAGATATTTAAGGGCGTTGCAAAATTCTTCGTTTGTAAAATTTTTTAAAATAACTGCCATAAGGATTGAAAACGGCTGTGTAATTTCGAATAGACGCAACGCAGTCAAATAATGCGTTATCCTGTGCAAGTAATTACTATACGTCCTCCACCACTCATCACCGGATCGAAGAAGGGCGCTATAAATGGGAGCTGAAACAACAAGAGATCGCAGATAATTACTGGCAGCTACTGAAGTTTCTACCATTTGTTTAACAGACTTAAACAACCCTCTCCTTGATACGATTCCCATTTGCATATTATGGTGATGACAAATAAAGTCAGTAAAATTTGCCGCTCCCAATTGAGCAATAATAAACGCCCATTCTTCATCAAGATCATCTAACTGGGTATCAGTAACATCATCGTTACGGGTTAATGTTGAAAAAATATGGTTTTTTAATAAATCCGGCGTTGATAATTGCACACCTCTCGCGTTTAATGTTTCAAACATTTTATACGCATTGATGCTGTCTTGCGTTACTATTTTTGTAAAAAACAACTTGTCCGCTAATTTCTCTACAAATCGCGCCAATTCACTCGCATCTCTGATAGTAATTTTTTGAACAAAAAAATCAAAAGCTTCATTGAGCAGCAAGTTTGTTCTGCTCATGCCAATCTCTCTTAAAGGTTTGAGATTTGATGAGATATTTCTAAAATTTCGACGATTATTTCTATTGAGGGATAGTTTGTTTTCCACTGTTAAGGTGACCGCATTCGTTACCCCGATGAAACGATCTGTAAATACGGTTAATCTTTGTTTATTAGCCTCTTGATCAACCCTTTTATCAACTAAATCCTGTAATTTTTTCATTACAGCAAGCACAATAACCGACAGCGTTATTAATCGTTGCTGCCCGTCAATAACGATAAATTCATGTTGGCTTTTTTGCTGAAGAACCATGTACCCCATGTAATGAACTTTTTCATCATCTATAGCTTCAATATTCAGCCATAAGTCCTCCCACTCTTCTAAACTCCAGGCATAATCCCGTTGAAACTTCGGCACCTCATATTTAACACCATTACTGAATAACTCACCGAAGGTCTGATTGGCTGGTGCCATTAGCATAAAATCACTCATGGTTTTCCTCTTCTGTAACCTTTATTTTACCTGTCACCACTTCCGAGATCAGGGCGGTGCGGTATTCTTTTTGGAGTTCGATGATCCGTTTTGTTCTGGTGCTTTTGGCGTTTATGCTGGCGGTTTGGGTTTCTATGTGCTGGACTATGGCGGTTTGGAGTGATCCTGGAGGGTTAAAAATCAAAGCCGAATTTATTTTATCAACACTAAGCCCATAACGAGTGACCTCTATATATCCCTAATAAATTTTTCTATCAAGATTGTTGCTTTATTTATTTCAGCAGGATCTATCCATATAATTTCAGGATCAGCATTAAACCATGTTAACTGACGTTTCGCATATCTTCTGGTATCCCGCTTAAAAAGTCTTACAGTCTCTTCCCACGAATTTTGTCCTTTAATAAATTCAACAATATGACGATAACCAATTGATTGCATGGACTTTAGATTCTCATGATATCCTTTATCAAGCAGCTCTTTAACCTCATTAACAAAGCCTGCTTTCAGCATAATATCGACTCTTTTATTGATCCGTTCATAAAGCAGTTTCCTATCTACTGCAAGGCCGATTTTTAAAACATCAAACAGGTTCTCTCCAAAATTATGTTCTTTTTGATAGTCGGATATTCTTTTACCTGTAGATTCAAAGGTCTCAAGCGCTCTCATAATTCTGAAGGTGTCGTTGGGATGAATTTTATGAGCCGCATCCGGATCTATTTGCTCTAACCTTGAGTGGAAGGCAGGCGAACCAAATTTAATAGCCTCATCTTTTAATCTGTTTAAAATTTTTTGATCAGCAGGCCTGGCCCTAAAGAGTCCGTGCAGAAGGGCCTTAATATAAAATCCGGTTCCTCCTGCTACAAAGGGTAAAATATTCCGTTTACACAATTCAGCTATTATACTCCTGGCTTGTGCTGCAAAATCAGCCGCATCAAACTTTTCATCAGGATCAATAATATCAATCATATGATGCAATAGAGCGGTTTGTTCAGCAATAGTCGGTTTAGCAGTACCGATATTCATATATCTGTATATCTGCATTGAGTCAGCACTGATAATTTCACCGGAAAATAATTTTGCCATTTTAATTGCCACGGATGTTTTACCAATGCCGGTTGAACCGCAGATTACAATAATTTTTGGTTTTTTTATAAAACTCACAGAATATTTATCAGTCCTTTATTTTTTTTAAATAAATTGGTATAAAAAATTTGTAAATTTTTTGGCCTTTAATGAAGGATGCCAACTTTTTGTATAATTACTATTTAATCGAAACAAAGCAACTATTTTTAAAAATTTTAATTAGACTTATAAATATGGACAACGAAAATAAAAAAATGAATTTCTGGCAGGATCATTCTTCCCACTATCTGGAAATGGCTTTAAAAACGGATAACCGTGAAATATTGGAAAATCCTGATGGATGTGGTAAAAAAACCGGTGTTTGTGGTGATACCGTAGAATTTTATCTTGGTATCCAAAACAATTTTATCGAACATATATCTTTTCAGGTTCAAGGTTGCATGAATACAACAGCCTGTGCCAATACCGTAGTTCTCCTGGCAACAGGCAAAAGCATTGAAGATGCATGGAAGATAACACCAGAGGACGTTATAGATTACCTGGAAACATTACCTGAAGATCACACACACTGTGCTGAACTGACAATAGGTGCTTTTTATCTGGCACTTTCCAATTATCAGGGACATTGTTCTTAACCGTTATTTCGTGCCCGTTCCTTACCTTCCCATTCCTTAAGTTTCTCTTAAGTTTTTTAAATCAATGCCGATAATAAGAAAAGTGGAACCAAGTTTCCTTATGTTTTAAACATATGATTCAAGTAGAATAAAATGTCTTCAAAGATTGTTGCTATAAAAATTTTTCTTATTTTTTTTATTGCAGTATTGATCGTATCAACCAATGTTTCTGTTCAAGCTAAAAATAACCTGCCTGATGCATTAGATATCGTTGTTAAAATCAGCCGTATGGAAGAGATTTTAAAGATATTTGAAGATCTTGTGCAAACAGCTTCAAAGGCTAATACGCCGCCACCGACAAATATGCTCAGAGGTATGCTGCATGGAACAGACTGGATAGACCCAAACCGTCCAATTGTTATTGGTATTATATTAAATGAAACCAGGCCTGAAATAGCTGCGCTTATACCTTTTCAAAAACAGAATAATAATTTTCAGGGTGCCTATAATGCATTCTCCGGCACTGATTACTATATTATGACTGTACCACCTATTCCTGATGCACATGTTTCCGAATCATTAAAAAATGCTCTGGTAGAGGCATCAGGCTTAAAATCAGGCGATTCCTTGTCAATAACAATGAATGTAAGTAAAATTATGAAAACTTATTATGATAAGATACAGGAATTCATGGCTCAAATTGAGAATATGCCTTCTAATCAAGAGCTTGACAAGCTTGATATATCTCAGCATGAAATCAGGGAAATTTTTCAAAAAAGCATCGACACTTTATCGGAAATTGAAACAATATCCACAGGGCTCAATTTGAATGAATCAATTTTTGAAGCTTTTCTGAAAGCAGATGCTATTCAAGGCAGTGCATTGCGAAAACTTTTTACTTCAACCGGAGACACATTTTTGCTTGACAATTATTCACCTCAATATCAAATCAATTTTAAATCTCACAGCTATAACGTCGCAGGAATGCTTGATATAATAAATAATTGTTTTGGAAATTTTTATAAGAAAATGGGAATTGCCTTTTCCAGCATGGCATCTGTTTATGCTGACTTTACCGGAGAGATGGCCGGAGGTATAAATTTTGAAAACGGCAAAATGGTTTTTGAAAATATAAGTATTCTGAAAAAAGGGAAAAACTATGCTGATTTTATGGAGAAGACCTATCTCCCATGGCTGGAAGAATATAGTATCAATATGAATAAAATGTTGAGCAAGCAATTATCTGCTCAACAACAAAATTTAACACGGACTCGGGAAAGCATCGTAAAAGGGCATAAGGTATATGGGGCCAAGGTGAACAACCTGTCTTTTTTTCCTGTACCGGGTCAGGCTGCGATGACTACCGGTATAGCCCAAAACAAACAGATGTTTGAATATGACATGAGAATGACTGTTTTGGATGATTTATTCATCACTGCTCCAAATGATAAAAGAATTGGTGAATTAATTCAAATATCAGGTAATTTTAAAGAAAAAAAATCTTCTGCGCCTTTAATGTCTATGAATATCGACATAGCGAGCTACATAAAAATGATTATTGAAATGGTACCTGTGCAGGGTTTGAATATTGGCAAGCCGCCTGAAATGGGGAAAATTATCGTGAAAGCTGATACCGGTAACGGTACAATAAATACAACAACATCAATTATGATAAATGATATTAAAAAGGTAATAGCATGGGCTAAGGATATTGATTTTTCCAATATGTCATCTACACCAGCTCAAACAGACACAAAAAAGATAGAAACCGAAATAGAGCCGGTTAATCAAGCCGATAATCATAAAAAAACAAGAGTTATGAATGAGAATAACGTAGAATACTGGCGGAAAAAGGGTGCTATCTGTTCTACATACGGAAATGACAAGGCTGCAATCAAATATTATAAAAAGGTAATAGAATTAGATCCGAATAAAATCGACGCATATTTTCAATTGGGCATATCTTATGGAGAAACCGGCGCTTATCAAAAGGCAATATTATCAATCAACAAAGCATTGCAGGCAGACCCTCAAAATGGCCTCTACTTTTATGGCAGGGGAAGAGTTTATCTTTTATCTGGTGATGAACAAAAAGGTGTTGATGATTTAAAGCTTGCAGCAGTGCTTGGCAGCCGGGATGCGCAGGATTATCTTCAAAGTAGAAAGCTTAATTAATTTTGTAACTTTTTGCAAAGATCTGCAACGCGGGCTCCCAGCTTAAAAGCATCGGATGCAGCAGTTTCATCAGGAGCCTGCAGGCAGGCAACACCATAATGACCTGAGGCAGCCATGGGATCACCAACAATAATCATACCATATATCAGAAAGCACTGAAGTATTGAGAGCATAGTTGTTTCTTTGCCTCCTGTATGATGTGCTCCTGTGGCAAATGCAGCGCCTATCTTATTCTCCATTTCTTTACGCAGACTTACAAACTCATCAAACACGCGCTTAAGATCAGCAGCCATGCCGCCGAAATAGACAGGTGAACCTGCAATAATGCCGGAACTTTCCTGAAAATCTTTTTTGGTGACATCCTGTGTACTCTTGATTATCGCTTGTATACCTGTAGATTCAACCCCTTTTACAATTTCCTCGCCAAGTTTTTTTGTATTCCCACCTTTGGAATAAAAAAGAATAAGAACCTGCATACTATTTCTCCTAAAAAAATGGTGCCGAAGGGGAGATTTGAACTCCCACGGAAATACATCCACTAGACCCTGAACCTAGCGCGTCTACCAATTCCGCCACTTCGGCA
>JAGGWL010000306.1 GCA_021157555.1 Deltaproteobacteria bacterium
GACGCTTTTGTCCAGTCTCCTTTAACACTCGATTATGATGCCATTTCCATGTTTTTGGGCAGTGTTAACGTGGATACGTTGCCTGTTCCGGGGACAGATATGGGTAATGGAATTAAAACAGCCTTGAATGCCTTTGATTTTAAATCTGCAACAGACAAAGTAATTGTAATAATAACCGACGGAGAAGATAATGAGGATCGGGGCCTGCAACAGGCAGACAAAGCAATGGGAAAAGGCGTTAAAATATTTGTTTACGGCATTGGAGATCCTTCAGGCGCTCCAATACCAGATAAAACAGGCGGATTTAAAAAAGATAAAGACGGCAACCTTATTCTATCCAAACTCAATGAAAAAGATTTAAGAAGAATAGCAGAAGCTGCAGATGGACGGTACGTCAAGTCCGTAACCGGAGATCTTGACCTGGACAGGCTTTATTTTGAAGGTATCAAAGAGAAAACAGAGGCAAAAGAGCTTGAAAGCGGTAAAATCAAGGTTTTTGAAGAGAGGTTTTATATATTCACAGGAATTGCCCTTTTTTTTCTTATTATTGAAGGATTTATCGGCTTTAAGCTAAGGCGCTCAGGATTATTTTTGATTGTTGCAGCGATTATTATTTGTTCCGGAAATCGCGGATTTGCGAATGAGAATCCTGAAGAATTATACAAGCAAGGGCATTATGAGGAAGCTGAAAAGGCTTTTATCAAAAAGGATATGGATCACCCTGAAGATGTCCGTAACAGATATAACCGAGGCTGCGCTTCTTTTCAAAATTCAAATTATAAAGGCGCTTCCGCTGCATTCAGGAGTGCTTTAAAAAGAACTGATGAGAAACAGATTAGATTTCAGTCAGCTTACAACCTTGGAAATTCTCTTTTTAAGCAGGGCGATCTTCAGGCTTCGGCCGATGCTTTTAAGCAGGCAATCAAGTTAAATCCTGGGGATGAGGACTCAAAGTATAATTACGGGCTTGCCTTAAAGATGGTTGAAGAGAAGAAAAAGGAGCAGGAGGAAAAAGAAAAACAGGATAAAAGTCAAGATCAGAATAAGAAGGATAACAAGAAAAAAAAAGATTCAAAAGGTCAAAATAAAGACCAGGATAATAAAAATCAGGGTGATAAAGAGCCAAACAAGAAAGAACAGGATAATAAAGATCAAGGCGGGAAGAGTAACAAACAAAAAGATGCGGAGAATCAAAATCAGAATAAAGGTCAGGATGCTCAGAAGCAGAATGAAAAAAAAGCGGAGCAAGAAAAAATGCCTGATCAGCCCGGGAACGAAGGCAATGAAAGTCAGGGTACCGGTGCTTCAGAGGAATATCAAGCCGGCAATATGAGCAGGAATGAAGCTGAAGCATTTCTTAATAATGTTGATGAAAATCCTTCGGAAATTAATCGTTTCAGGTTTCGAGGGAAGGAGCATCTTCCTTTGTCAGGCAAGGATTGGTAGATTTGCAAGAAGTTAAAAGTATCCGTAAACTAAAAAAAGGAGGTAAAAATGCAAAAAAGATTAACAATATTTTTGGTTATTTTGTTCATAGCTTTTGCCCTAAGCGGATATGCGATGGTTCAATCACCTGTCAGCAATGGCCTGAAGCTGTGATGCATAGTTGAGGAAGTTGTTTCGTCCTCGGTTCCTAAGTACTTGAGCATATATTTTCAGGTATATACATTTTAGTAACGTTATACTTATAAAAATACATTTATGTACTTTTGGTTATTTTATCGTTGAATGCATAGCTCTCATAAAAACAATATGTTATTATAGATTTCTATAGCATGGATTAAGGGTATGTTTTTTGCAACTTTTGTAGTTTAAAATAACCAAGAGTTGATCTGATGATAAAAAAACAATTCACATTTTTTGATATTTTCCTTACATTGCTTGCCGGGATATTTTTTACTTTTATCCTTCTGGTCTTTTTGATGTTGTTTACTGCTGTATCGGCAGGTCAATTATTGCACCAATTGTCTTCACCTCTGGTCTTTGCTTCTATTCGAATCAGCTTGCAAACTTCTTTGATTGTTGTTTGTTTGACATTTATTTTCGGTTTTCCCGTGGCATACCTGTTGTCCTTAAAAACTTTTAAAGGCAAGGAGTTTTTAGATTCGCTGATTGATCTTCCGATTGTTTTGCCGCCGCTGGTTTCAGGCCTGGCGCTCTTGATTCTTTTTGGCGGAGATGGAATAATCGGCAAAATTTTGGGGCATTGGGATATTCGGATCATATTTTCCCAAAAGGGAATTATTTGCGCGCAACTATTTGTATCGGCTCCTTTTTTTATAAAAACAGTAAAGGAATCTATTTCTGCTATCCCCGAAGAGGTGATTGCGGCTTCCGCAACTTTGGGAGCATCTTCTTTTTATACTTTCAGGTGTTTGATACTCCCTTTAAGCAAAAACGGCATCCTGGCGGGACTGGCCATGACCTGGACCAGAGCAATGGGAGAATTTGGAGCTACATCCATGGTGGCTGGTTGCATTCCTGGACAAACCGAAACCATGACCATCGGAATTTATATGAATGCTATGAGTGGAAACCTGGAGGCGGCCGTGGCTGTCGGTATCATTTTGATCGGTTTTTCTTTTATTTCTCTTTTTATTTTAAAAATAAAATTTAGCCGGAGCTATGGGTATCATTATTAAAAATATTTATAAATCATTTGCAAAGCAGGCTGTTTTGGATAATCTCTCCTTAACAGTTAAAAAGGGTGAATTCCACGTTATTTTAGGCCCCAGCGGAGAAGGCAAAAGTACTCTGCTTGGTGTTATGGCAGGATTAATTCAGCCTGATCAGGGCGATGTCTATATTCAGCAGCAAAGGGTCAATAAATTAGCTCCTGAAAAAAGAAAAATCGGTTTTGTTTTTCAAAACCATGCTCTTTTCCCCCACTTAACAGTTTATGAAAATACTGCCTATGGGTTAAGGGCCAGAGGTGTTAATGGGAAAAAAATAAAAAAAATCGTCGCTCATTATCTGGAACTTGTCAAGTTACAGGAACTGCATGACAGGTATCCATTTCAATTAAGCGGCGGACAAAAACAGCGCACTGCAATAGCCAGAGCCCTTGCGTTTGAACCGGACGCTCTTTTGATGGACGAACCATTAAGCCATCTGGATGTGCTGGAACATGAGCGTATCCGGGATGAATTAAAACGGATTCAGACCGCCACCCAGGTAACGATCTGTTACGTCACTCACGATCATTCGGAAGCTGCAGCTTTGGCAGATAAAATTTCAATCCTGCATAATGGCCGTATTGAACAGGTCGAACAGCCGGAAGATATTTTTTATCATCCAAAAACTTCTTTTGTGGCTGAATTTGTGGGGGCCAATAATATTTTTACCGCGAACCTTATTGATGTAAACGAGGGTATATCAAGATTTCGTTTAAATTCTTCCGAGTCGATAGCTAAGCTTGAAATTGAGGCCAAAACATATCCTGTTTTTACTCGTAACACAGAGCAAAAATTATGTCTCCATCCTGAAAAAATTGCTATTTCCCATACGCCCAATGGTAAAAACAGTTTTTTGGCCCGTATTATTGACATTATTCCGCAAGGTGCGGTATTTAAAGTGACAGGAGAAATATCAGGCCTTAAACTCCGTGCGGTTGTGCCTAAAACGTCATTTAAGATTAATTCGCATACAGAAAAAATCTGGTTTACCTTTCCCCCAGATGCTCTGCATCCCCTTTGCGGCCGGAGCTGTCGGGCAGCAATTCCGCAGAGAGTGTGCAAAAATATAAATTTTGAGTAATGAACGGGGACGAATTATCCAGCCTGGATAATTTTCATTGACATTGCTGTTCATGCTGTTTATTATATTCAGATTCATAAAAATGGGAGCAAGGAATTTGAAAAAATATACTTACAGTGCAAAGAATACAGATAATCAGAATAAATGGTCTATTGTCGATGCTGATGGTGCCATTCTGGGAAGGCTTGCATCGGTTGTTGCATCTCGGCTGAGAGGCAAACATAATCCGCTGTTTACACCACATGTTGACATGGGTGATTCAATTGTAGTGATAAACGCAGGGAAAATTCGCCTTACAGGTAGAAAGCTAAAGCAAAAACTTTATTATAGACATAGCGGATATATTGGTGGACTTAAATCTATTACCGCTGAGAAATTATTGGAAAAACAACCAGAAGATCTCATCCGTTTTGCTGTTAAGGGAATGCTGCCTAAAAACAGGCTGGGCACCAGGCTTTTTAAAAAATTGAAGGTCTATGCCGGAAGTAATCATCCACATGAAGCACAGCAGCCGGAAGCTTTGCCTTTATAATTAGTAATGAGCGAAAAAGTTATTTCCTCTTTATTTCTAAGGTATTTTTTAGATAACTAATAATATATTTAAACCAGGTTAATATATGACACGAGAAAACACCTATTACGCAACTGGAAAAAGAAAAAATGCTATTGCTCGAACATGGCTGAAGATTGGTACAGGTGAAATTACAATTAACAAACGAACACCTGATAATTATTTTCCGGTTAAAACGATTCGGAATATTATGTTTCAACCTTTAGCTCTGATCGAAGCTACAGAAAAATATGATATAATAATAACAGTCAAGGGAGGCGGAAATACAGGCCAAGCCGGAGCTATCAGGCATGGCATTACCAGAGCCCTTTTACTTGTTGACCCTGATCTTAGAGGCACTCTTAAAAAAGCCGGTTTTGTGAAGCGTGACGCCAGGGTTAAAGAAAGAAAAAAATATGGCCAAAAAGGGGCACGTGCACGTTTCCAATTCTCAAAACGATAGATATCTTTGGTATCTTTCAACAAACTGTAAAAGTAGTTTACAGTTTTAAAGTGCTAAAACTATAAACTACTTTTTTTCCTCGTTCCTAAGACTCTGCTGTGAAATATTTTTTGATCTTATGCATGGTATTATAATATGCGCCTGCAATAGCAGAGAAATTCGCATTTTCTGTTTTATCTTCTCCCTCCTGCTCTGCTGTTTTTTCGTCAATCAGACCATACGATATCAAAGAATATAACATACGATAGACTGAATATTTATCAAGGCCGCTTTTTTTTATTATCCCTTCAACAGAACGGATTCCGTCGACAAATGACAGTATGCGCCATTCATTTAGTCTTAGTATAACACCTTTATTATCCAATATTTTTTCGGTTATCCTGAATACTATTTTTTTATCATTAATTTTTTTTGTAAAGACCGACATATCATCTATGCGACGCGTTGCTTCAAGCATAAGAGTCATGGTATTGAACGGCGAAATAATCATTCCATCAAGATTGTGTGCCTGATCTGTATATTCGAAATGAGCTTTAGACCACAGAAAAATATTATAAAGGATTTCTTCTACCTGTTTATTTGTAAATTGTTTTAGAATATCTTCTGTAATATGTTTTTTTATTACCAGAAATTTGCCGATAGCAATATTTTGCTCTTTGCTTCCTACAATAGCATCCATTAGTTGCTTATATGTTATAATGCCTTCATTAGACATAAGAGTGCCCAAACGGAACTCTTTTTGTGTGCTTGTAGCATAAATTATGGAACCATCCTGAATAAAAACTTTGACTTCATTATTTTCGTTTGTTAATTTTAAAACTCCGGTTTTTTGATCATTGCACAAAAGTTGCAATACATCTGTAAGATCAATTGTATCAAGGTTACCTGTAAATGACATTTTATTCCAATATGCAAGATTGATTAATTTTTTATTTTATATTTCATTATAATTCTTATCAATTATTTTACAAAATATGAAACATGCGTGAGGCATTAAAAATAGAAAAAATTCAACATATCCTCCAAAAACGTGAGATAAGATTTGAACGGCTTGAATATGGAATAAAGCTGCTGTTTGATCATGCAGAAATACCGAATGCTGTTTCCGAATTTTATATTATAAATCCGGAAACAGATCTTGAAGAGCTGCTAAAGCGATTATCTGCTGATCACTCTGTGCACAAAACAGAACAGACCGTTATATTCGGGTGTACAAATGATGCTTATTCCTGTTATGCAAGAATTACATTAAAAGAAAATGCTAAAAATAACCAGACTAAAAAATATCTGCCTGAAAATAAGCAGCCCCCCCCAAATGACCAGACTCACAGCAATGGTGCAAAATCGATTATTGAAGAGCTTGTTGGAGTCGATTCCAGAATGTTCAGACAGGCCATGGATCAAATAGGACTTCCCAGATCCGGAAATGTAAGGCTTGCGTTGACAAGAATTTTCAGAGACTCAATGGATTCTGATGAACTCATAGCAACGATTGCAGATGAGGCGGACAGAATCGTCGGCTCAGGCGAACAGGATATAATCAAGGGCATGCAGAAAGTGGGGCAGGTGACGTTTATTACAAAGATACTTCACCTCTTATGGGAAACAATAATCTCAAGACATAAGGTTACCTAATGGTTCTGATTGCACGCACGGAACCACAATCCATCGAATCCCTTTCTTCTTTTTTCCACGTTAATTGATTTTTGGATGTTATAACATCGACTATCTTGCTCCAGCCATCAGCATAGCGCGAATAACTTTTTGATGTCCAGTACCACTCAGAATCATCCTGAGGAAAAAAAGGCTTTTGCTTATAAAGGTCTGCCAGTTCATTGGCAGTCGGCAAACGCCAGTTTTTATATCCCCCGGTTTTTAAATTTTTGACATATTTTATTACGGATTCATAGTCAAGGCAATCACCTGTCTCAAGAAATGAATCCGCTATACACCATATCATTCCGGTATTTTTGTCTTTTACAGTACCGTTCTTGTAGATGATAAACCGTTTGCCGGCTTTTTTAATTAATTTTGTTATACGCTCTTTTTTGCTTGCGGTTTTTGCCATTAGTTCCTTTTTATCCAGTTTTGCAAGCTCCGCATTTATTTTATCGTTTATATAAGAATCGGGATAAGCCTGTAAATAGTCAGCAAAAATCTCTCGCCCCGCCTGATAATCAGTCCCTTTAGCTTCTACCCTTTGCAGCATAAGGATATAATTTTCTTTTTCCCATAACAGGGTGCGTAAAAGATCCTGTTGTTCTTTAATTTCTATAGCACGTTTTGTATCCTTGTAAGTTTTAATAAAATCATCACATAAGAGTATTCCTTTTTTCCAGTCCTCATTTTGTTCGCATATCGCTATTTCTTTAACAAGAGCTATATAATATTCCTCGCACATGCTGTCGAGGAGTTTTTTTACGTTTTTAATATCTTTGCCCTTGGGATATTTTGTCAGATATTCCAAATATGCCAGAGCTCTTGTTTGTACAGGCATGCTTTTTAAACGGTCAAGCTTTTTATAATCAATTTCATGGAGCAACGCTGTTAAGTAACTTATCTTTTCCCTGATTTTATCTGTATAAAGATTTTTTGGGTATTGACTTATAAACTCCTTATAAATTGTAAGGGCTTGTTGATATTGTTTTCCGATTAATAATTCATCTGCATCGCTAATGATTTTTTTTGCTTTAATCTCATCTATTGCAAAACGCAATTTTTTCAGCCGTTTTTCAGCATCAATAGTCTGATCATTTTTTTTATGCAAATTAATATAATTGCGTAATAGCTGCTCCTTCTTTTGCAGGTCACTATAACTGCTTAAATCTGCCAACATGTGCTGGTATTCTTTTTTTAGCTTATTTTCGGTTTTTATATGTAAAAATATTCCTGCGCCAGCGCCAATCAACAGGACAAATACTATTATAGCAGCATATGGTATCCATACTGGTTTTTTTTTTTAATTTCAAGTTGCAGTTTTTTTTTATTGGCATAATCTTTAATATAATTATGCGCCTGTTTTATATTCATCCCCAGCAGTGCAGCAGAATTGATCAGCGTTTCATAAGATTCGGCTCTTATTTTTCCATCCATTCCTGCTACATCAATGTCTGCATTAAGATCTTTAAAGAGAATTCTGGAATTGGCCATATCATAGGAGTTGCGGGTATTCCGGTTTTTAAAAATCAACAAACAATGCCCTGCCAAAGCTGTGCCGGCGGTATTAATAGCATCTTTTTTGCCAGCATTTAGAAATTCCGCCTCTTTTTCTTTTGCTTTTTTTTGTAATATCTCCAGGGTAGATTCAGGCGGAAGATCAAGGAATTGATATAGAGATGAGTTACCTGTTATTTTCAGGTTCTGCTCTATGATTTTTGCAATTGATTTATCAAGGTCTTTAGGTTTTCCGATTGTTTGAGTTTTTTTTTTTATCGGACAGGTTATGCTTTTTCGAATTTCCTTTTCACTTACAGCATGTATTTTAGCAAGTTCAGAAATTTCATCTTTAGTAATATATCCTTTTGCAGTTTGTAATTTTAGCTGTTTGCCAATTTTTGCATATTTTTCATCTTTTTTTTGTTTTATTCTTTTTTTAATTTCATTAGCTTTAACAGAATGACGTTTAGCCAGATTAAAAATTTCTTCATCTGTTATGAATCCCTTGCTCATACAGATGGCAATATGTCTATCTATAACTAAAAATTTTTCTGCGGCTTTTTTTGACAGAATTTTTATTGCATTTAAAGCTTCGGCTTTCCGAAGCTTCGGATCACTCATGATCCTGCGTATTTCAGGAAGCAGGCCTATATACTGCTTGGCTTTTAATGCCTTAGTGGGATGATTGCGGAGACGGCTCCATTCAGACTGCTTTTGTTTGATTGCCAGCTCAATTATCTTTTGATCATCTTCCGGCGGCTTAACTGACAGCGCGAGCAAGATATAGAAGTTTTCTCTTCCCATTTGCAGCCTTTCTTTTTAATGAACAACCAGACTTTGGCATCTGATCTTGGCTTCTTCAAGTTCGTCTCCATTGATAACAGCGCATGTATCCAGAGTAATATCCACAGATCTGGATTCAGAAGTCTCTACAGCGTTAATCTGCAGACAGCCATCCATATTCAGCTTAAAATTGATTTCGACAGGAAGATCGGCAGGAAACCCATTCGGCAGGTTAAGGGTGGCTGTCCCTATCTCTATGGCATGTTGTGGGGGAAGAGTTTTTTCACTGGTTTCATTTTCCATAATCCTGATTAATACTGTCTCCTGATCGGCAATTCCTGTAAAAAAGGCTTTTTTTGTAGTTACAGGTACAGATGTATTTCGTGTAATAAGATTAAATACAAGTTCTTCGTTTTGTCTGTTTCTTACTATAACGCCGAAGCTCTTGCTTGAAACATTCTTGACCTTTACGTTAGAATTCTCAACAGCAGCAAGGGTATATCCGGTTTCATCGGCAACCTGCTGAGCCGCTTCCTGGATCTGCGACTGAGTCACATCAGCTGTGTCTGTAAGTTCAATAATGTTATCAATTGCATTGAATGTTTTACCTGTATTCTCGGAAATTTTTTTGATCAGACCATCATTAAGAGCAAGTTTCCATCCATATATGGCTGCGCCTTTAGCCACAGATTCGTCTGGATCAAATGACTTGGGGTCTATCGAAAACTCTTCTTTTATACGTTCAATTACCCTCGGTATGCGTGTGGCTCCGCCGACCAGTATTATTTCGTCGAATTTATCATAACCTTTTTTAGACCCCTCTTTCAGCATCTCATGGGTAAAGGCAATCGTCCTTTCAAGCAGATCCATTGTAATCTCTTCAAACTTTTCCCGCTCAAGTTCAATTTTAACTCTTTCTCCACCATGAGTGACTGCCATAGGGGTTTTATCCCTTTGCGACAAAATTTTTTTTGCTTTTTCAGCCGACAACTGCAGCTCCTGGCAGGTGTCAGGGTCATCAAGGATATCCTCTTCTGTTTTTACTATTTTCTGGAATTCTTCAACCAGATAGGATACTATTCTGTCGTCCCAGTCTTTTCCCCCCAGATTATGATCCCCTCCAGTGCAGATTACTTCTATTGCATCCGGTTTAATTTCTATCATTGTTATATCAAATGTCCCGCCTCCAAGATCATAAACAAGCACGGTTTTCCTTTCAGATGATTCGGCGGTTCCGTATGCAATGGCAGCGGCTGTAGGTTCATTGATGATCTGGCGCACATTATATCCCGCAATCTCACCAGCTCTTTTAGTGGCCTCTCGTTCATTAATACCGAAATATGCAGGACATGTAATTAATATGTCTGTAATTTTTTCACCAAGGTTTTGTTCAGCATCCTGTATTACTTTCCTTATAATATAACTAGAAATTTCCTCTGCCCTGTATGTTTTTGAGGCATATTCGAAAAGAAAATTCGGCTCGCCCATAGATCGTTTTACGAAACTGACCACTTCATCAGGATAAATTTTTGCGCTTTCTTTAGCAATATCGCCAACGACTATATTCCCTTCATCAAAAAAAACTACTGAAGGAGTTAAATGTTGATTTTCAGCATTTGGCACAACAACAGGTTTACCGTATTCATCCACATACGCTATGGATGAATATGTGGTACCTAAATCTATGCCAAATATTCTTTTTATTTTTTCACTCATCTAAACGCTCCAATTCAAGAGTTTTTCCATATTAATATTTGAACCATTTCCGCACGAATTACCTTGCCGTCACATTCATAGCCGGGATATAAAGTTCTTGTTACGATTTTGTCTTGAGCTTTATCTTTTGTTATTATTTTTTGAATTATTTTTTGCCTTGAGGGATCAAAAAGATCATTATCACAAATAAAAGGATTTACATCTTGTAATGACAAAACATCTTCTATATCTGAAGAAATGCCCTCAATAAAATCAAGCAGTTTTTTCGGGGCTATTGATGAAAGCTCTTTATTTTTGTGATACTCTGAAAATTTTTTAATTCCATCAATTACCTTGATCAAATCCATGATTATAGCAAGTGATTGCTTTTTTATAATATTATTTTTATACTGTTGAAGTTCCTGATGAAGATGATC
>JAGGWL010000224.1 GCA_021157555.1 Deltaproteobacteria bacterium
CCTGAATATATATTTCCTGAAAAAAAGAGCAAAGTTTCAAACGATAATTCGAAAATTCATTATCAGGAACTTTTTGATGGTTTTATCAGCGAATTGAAAAGACTGCGGCACAAAAATGAAAATTTATCTTTGTGGTTTGAACATTTTGAAAGCCTGATTATGTCATATACGTCATCCATACCTTCAGCAAGGGCAGGAGATATATTGCCCGATGTTTCTTTATATGACCACTTACGGCTGACTTCTGCATTTGCATCTGCTCTTTATCTTTATCACAGGGTTAATGACAGCCTTAATATTGATGCCGTAAAAAAAAGAAATAAACAAAAGTTTCTTTTGGTCAGCGGTAGTTTTTATGGAATTCAGGATTTTATTTTTTCAGGATATGGAGATACTCGAAAATACAGGTCAAAATTACTGCGCGGCCGTTCATTTTATGTTTCTCTTTTATCGGAAATATCTGCCCATATGCTTTGCGATAAAATCGGTCTGCCGTTTATATCAGTGATTTTAAATGCCGCCGGTAAATTTACCATTCTCGCGCCTAATACTGAAGAAACTGTCGCAGCTGTTGCAGAAACAAAAGAAAAAATAAATGAATGGCTCATGGATATTTCTTATGGTGAAATTTCAATCGGTTTTACTGAACTTAAGGCAGCCCCGGATGATTTTTCTCCTGAAAAGTTCGTCAATCTATGGGAAAAGCTCGGCAAACTTTCTGAAGAAAACAAGTTTTCAAAAATTGATCTGGAAAAATACGGCGGAGTTGTTTCAAAATATCTGGATCAGTTTAATAATGAGATCGAGCATCCTATGTGCCCTTTATGCGGGAAACGCCCTGCTGTTTTAGAAACGAAAAATTATTTTGCCTCAGAACAGGCCGGGCCGGTTTGCCGGTTATGCGCAGACCATATATTTCTTGGAACCAGGCTTGTTAAAAACAGCAGAATCATAATAGGCAAAAAAGATGCAAATATTTGGGAGCGCTCAAACAGTCTGATGGAGCCTGTCTGCGGCCAGTATCAGCTTTGCTTCACTTCTTCTGAAGACAAAGATTATAAAATAGCAGATATGCAAAATATTATAAAATATTGGAATATTTCAAATATATTCAATTCTCAGGCGGATTCTGATGTAACCAGAAAATTTTTAAACGGCTATGTCCCTGTTTATGACGATAACGACTTGAATGATGAAAGATTGCTGGCTACAAAAAAAAGTGACGCAAAAAAAGAGCAAATGATAGATGAAATACAGATTGGCGATCCTAAAACATTAAGCCACATAGCAGCTAACGCCCTCAATCTTGTTGAAAGCGGTAAATTTTCAGGCATTGATGCCCTTGGAATTTTAAAAGCGGACGTTGATCATCTTGGAATGCTTATGGGGTGCGGATTGCCTGAAAAGCGTTTTACTATTTCCAGGCTGGCTACATTAAGCAGGCAGCTTAATTTTTATTTTGCTCTATATCTTCCTCATCTGCTTGCCACTGATGAAAGGTTTAAAAATATTTACACGGTGTTTGCAGGCGGCGATGACCTTTTTTTGATAGGGCCGTGGAACAGAATCTATGAACTTGTCATTATGCTGCAGAAAACATTTTCAGATTATGTCTGTAATAATTCAGCTATTCATTTTTCTGCTGGAATCAGTCTAAAAAAAGCACATACTCCAATCGACGTCATGGCTGAATCTGCGGAAGAAGCCCTTGAAAAATCCAAAAATGGCCGAGACCAGATTACAATGTTTTCCCAGACAGCTAAATGGGAGAATATAGAAGAACTGGAGGTGATACGCAAAAAACTGAAAGCATGGTTAGATGAAAAATTGATAACAAAGTCAATGCTCTATCGGCTGAACGAATTTATACGAATGGCAGCACAGGCAAAGGAGTTGCTGCAACGCAACGATGTTTATTTTAAAGAGATGGGTTGCCTTAAATGGCGGGCATTATTCAGCTATTCCGCCACCAGGAATATCGGGAAAGAAATTAAGAATAAGGAAAAGCGTAAACAAATAACTGATGAATTAATTTCTTGTATCACGGGCTGGCTTGAAGATTACGAAGGCAAACTAAAAATTCCGCTTTGGAATATTTTGTATAATCTAAGATAGGAGATATTTTATGGAAAAGATAATTTTTTGGAAGGACAGGGACAAGCAGCTTGTTGATCCTGAACTGTTTTCCAAAATTGCTGAAAATTTAGCAAAAAAGATTGCAGAAGATAGTATAAATTTCAGAAATTCAAATAAAAGAACTCAAATCCGAAAATTTTATGATGAGATTGTCCGCCTTGCCATGCTGTCAAAATCACGTCCGAATGAATGGGAACAACTTCTTCCCATGGTGCATATGATTACTGCAAAAGCGGCGTATGCTAATGGCAGAAAGAAACTTATCTCGGATAATTTTTTGCAGTTTTTAAGAGATTCAATTGAGCAGATTAAAAAACCAGAGGATTTGAATATTTTTTCAAACTTTTTTGAAGCATTTATGGGATTTTACAGGTTGCATGGCCCAAAAAATTAACATTGGAGGTAACAATGAAGTTAAAAAGAATTAAAGAAATCAAGGGAAAAATCACCTTGAAAAGCGGCCTTCACATCGGCGCCGGAGATACGGAAATGAAGATTGGAGGCACGGATAATCCTGTAATCAAACATCCTCATACCCAGGAACCATTTATTCCCGGATCTTCATTAAAAGGAAAGGTGCGATCTCTTTTGGAAATGAAAAGCGGACTTATGGTTAAAACCGATGGAAAGCCTTTAACTGCTTCAGATATTAAAAATTGCACAGAAGAAGAAAAAATGATTGGGGAAAAAATTTTAAAACTGTTTGGAACCAGCGGCGCTGATGATGAGGGGCGCGAAAAACTTGGCCCCACACGGGTTTCTTTTGCAGATGCCTTTTTAAATACGGAATGGAAAACGACAGCGGAAGAAAATCAATGGCTTTTGACTGAAGTCAAAGCGGAAAATTCAATTAACCGGATCAAAGGAACTGCCGAAAACCCCAGATTTATCGAACGTGTGCCTTCAGATACAGTCTTTGATTTTTGTATTGCTTTAAAAAAGATGGAAGAAGATAAGAATCTGGAAGATTTTTTGATTGAAGGCTTGAAACTGCTTCAGATGGATGCGCTGGGAGGCAGCGGGAGCAGGGGATACGGTAAAATCGCTTTTGAGTTTGATGATGCTGAAATACAGAAAAAATTTGATGAAAGCACACCCCTGTAAAGGAGGCTGTTTTGAAATTTTATGAAATTACGATTCGACCTTTTTCAGGGTTTGGAACATCGCTGAAAGGTGATACTCTATTTGGGCATTTTTGCTGGCAGACTGCTTATAACCCTTCGCTTGTTCAAGGCGGCCTTAAAAATGTGTTGTCTGCATACGATGAAAAGCCATTTGCCATATTTTCGTCAGCTTTCCCAAAATTTGAAAAAAAGGATACAAATTACATTCTGAAACGACCGGATATTCCTCTTTCATGGTTATTTCCAACAGATAAGTTCACTAAAGAAGAAAAATATAAAAAAATCAAAGATTTTAAAAAACAAAAATGGATGGTCATCAAAGGGAAAGTGAAAATTGATTTGAATAATACTGAATTTTTAACCGACCAACAACTATTTGAAGAATCTTTGTCAATCGCAACGTCTGAAACAAAACAAATAATGGAAAAGTTTGAGGATAAAAATTTTTCTGCAAGTTTTTCTCAGCCCCACAATACAATCAACCGCCTGACTCAGACTACCGGCACCGGCATTTTTGCGCCTTATAGTATGGAAAATATCTATTTTTGCCCGGAAACGGAAATGGCTCTTTTTGTCTTGATTGATGAAGATCTGACAGATATCGGCAAAATAATTGAGGGACTGAAAAATATAGGGAAGTTTGGATTTGGAAGGGACGCTTCAACCGGCATGGGCCGTTTTGATGTATGTGAACCAGATAAAATAATTATTGATGAAAATGATAGCGCAAATGCCTTTTATACATTAGCGCCCTGTGTACCGGAAAAAAATATATTTCAAAAAATTTATTTTTCACCTTTTGTCCGTTTTGGTAAACATGGC
>JAGGWL010000277.1 GCA_021157555.1 Deltaproteobacteria bacterium
AGGCGATGCTTTCCTATGCAAATGAGCAGCTTAAAACAGATAATATTAATATTGTTGAAGGTTCGGGGATTTCAAGAAAAAATAGAATCTCGGCACGAGATATGCTTAAAATTACTGAAGAATTCAAGCCTTATCGTAATCTTATGCGCCATTTCGAAAATGAATACTTCAAAACAGGAACCTTACAAGGAATCAGTACCCGCGCAGGTTATCTTGTAAATCAGGAAGGCAGTCTTTTCAGTTTTATTATTATGATCAACACACAAGGGAAATCCGCAAAAACAATTATGAAAAAGATACGCTTCCTTATCAGCCAATAATTTGACGCTGACCTTAGGAACGGGTACGAAATAACTTCCCCAACGATGAATCAACTTTGGCCTGATTTTTGCCTTACTGTATTCATAATTTATTTATACAATAATATAAAATTAAAACATGATAAGAATATGAAACGAAGAGACTTCATAAAAATTACAGCCGCCGCCATCCTTAGTACCGGTGCAGCCCGGGATGTTTTTGCCGGTATAGAAAAAGCAGATTCTGCGCAGCCGGAGGAGCATGACAGGTACGTTAAAGACTACCTGCATAAGATGCATAATTTCGACCAGCCTTACAATGATGATATTTATCTCGACAAACCCAAACTTCACATCCTTAAGTCATCTGTGGGAAGGCTGAAGCGTTTGCAAAAGACTGTTGGTCACGCCAATTTTTATTTATTAAATTTTGATGAAGCCTTAAAAATATCCAGTGGTTATTCACGAGTCGGCAGATTTTCAAAAAAAGAGATAAATTTTCTTGAAGAAATATTCTATAAAAACAGCTCAATATACGGTTTTTTCGGTCAAAAGCCTTTTAAAAATATGACCAGCCGAATCAAAAAACAGGAGGTTATCAAAATACCTCATACAGGCAACTATCTGTACAAGGGGGAGGCTTGTTCAGCCTATGGCAAGATTAAAAAAGAAATAGGTAATACTGTAATTCTTACATCGGGTGTGCGAAGCATTATAAAACAGTTTCTGCTATTTTTGGACAAAACATACCGAAATAAAGGCAATCTTTCACTGGCATCACGTTCTCTGGCGCCTCCGGGTTATTCCTTTCACGGCATAGGCGATTTTGACGTGGGACAGGTTGGTTTTGGATATGATAATTTTACAGAACGGTTTACAACAACAAATGTCTTTAAAAAATTGCAAAAATTTGGTTATATTAATTTGCGTTATAAAAAAAACAACCTTTTGGGGGTAAGATTCGAGCCCTGGCATATTAAAATAACCAATAGGACATAACCTTGAATATTGTTGAATTAATCAGAAAAGAGACTCTCTCTTTTCAGGATAAAACCGCACTTATACAGTGTGATGATAAAATTTTGTATCAGGAATTGCTTGCAAAAATTACTCAAGCAGCAGATGAATTAACAAAAAATGGTTTAAAAAAAGGAGACCGTGTCGGCTTTTTATGTGAAGATTCCATAGATTATATTATTGTCTGTCTGGCAGTACTCTCCCTTTCTGCAGTGATAGTTCCGGTGCCAGATTCCTGTTCACAAGCTGAAATAGATGAGCTTGTTTGCCGGATAGACCTGAATTTTTTCATTTTTGGCAAAGCTGAATCTTCTACTGAATCCTATAGCAATAAGAGCAGAAGTATTTTTGATGGTATTGTTGGGACAAAAAAATTCTGGATTTACAAACGCAGAGCCGGCAATAACGTGCCTCAGGAATATCATGACCTTAATCCCGCTTTTATAAGATTTACCTCAGGCACTACCGGTGACAGCAAGGGAGTTCTCCTTTCCCATGAAACCATAGTTCAACGAACAGATGCTGCCAATAAAGCCCTGAATGTAACTTCCGATGATATAGTAATCTGGATGCTCTCCATGAGTTTTCATTTTGTAGTGACAATTCTGCTTTTTTTAAGGCAAGGCGCAACCATTATAATCTGTTCAGGCTCGTTTCCCGATTCATTGCGGCAAGGATTGCAAAATAATAGAGGTACATTTATCTATGCCTCACCCTTTCATTACCGGATGATGATAAAATCAGATCTCTTTCCGCCGGCAACATTCAGTTGTTTTCGTCTGGCAGTATCAACAGCCATGCGCTTATCTGGTTCTACAGCCGTCGATTTTTATAAAAAATTCGGACTTGAACTCTCCCAGGCTTACGGTTTGATTGAAATTGGGCTTCCATTTATTAATAATTCAAAAAATTCTGACACACGTGAATCTACAGGAAAAATTCTCCCTGATTACATGGTCAGAATTGCAAATCGGAATAAAGAGGGGGTCGGTGAAATATCTATCAAAGGCAAAGGGATCTTTGATGCCTATTTTTCACCCTGGAGGAGCAGAAGCCAGGTTGCACCGAATGGATGGTTTGAGACCGGCGACCTTGGCAGGCTGGATAAAGACGGTTTCCTTTTTCTTGTGGGTCGCAAAAAAAACATCATAAATTTTACAGGCATGAAGATTTTTCCATATGAAGTGGAATCTGTAATTAATCAGTACCATGGGGTGCAGGAATCTCTGGTTTATGGTACTCCGCACAATATCTACGGAGAACTGCCATGTGCCAGGATCGTGCTGAAAAACGCGGCTGCAAACAATTTTGATTTAGGCGAACTAAGAAAATTTTGTTATCAGAACCTTGCTTCATATAAAGTACCCAAGGACTTTATACTTGTAAAAAAATTAGACAAAACCGCCAGCGGTAAACTCAAACGAAAACATTAATGACCACCTTTTTTACCTTGACTTTCTTTAACCTGTGCAGTTAATATTTTAAATATCAGGAACAGGGACGAAATAATGAATAAATATAAAATACATCCCATTGTAATGGGTACAAAAAATTTTGATAAAGGAATGATGACCTATCAGCATGACTATGGTAAACCTTATACAATTCCTATATATTGCTGGTATATTGAAGGTGGAGATAAAAAAATTCTTGTAGATACAGGCGAAATGAGCCCTGTAAAATCAGAGGCCAGGGAGAAAGCAATTGGTGGTCGGATTTATACTTTTGAAGAAGGGCTGGATCGCTGGGGACTCACTCCACAGGATATTGATATTGTAATTCATACACATCTGCATAATGACCACTGTGAAAACGACTACAAATGCGTAAATGCCGTTTTTTATGTGCATACCAAAGAACTCGAAAGGGTACATAATCCCCACCCTTTAGATTTCAGATATTTGGAGGATTACATCATAGATGTGGAAGAGGCCGGGCAGATATCAATAATAACAGAAGATACCGAGATACTTCCCGGTATCAAGGTTATTCATACTCCGGTTCACACTGATGGTGGACTTTCCGTACTGATAGAAACATCAAAAGGCACTGCTATAATTACCGGGTTCTGCGTTATTATGGAAAACTTTTTCCCTCCAAAAGAAATAACTGCAATGGAGATGGATGTTATTCCTCCAGGCACTCATGTAAATGTGTATGAAGCATATGATATTATGATGCAAATAAAAAATATGGCTGATATTTTAATCCCTTTGCACGAACCTGAATTTGCGGCTGTTGATACGATATAAATTTTTAGATTCATTTTTTCTATTTTTAGAAAACGATATCTTAGGAACGATTACACAAACAAAAGTGGTAATGGGTCAAACCTGTAGCTATGGAACGTGGACGAAATAACTTCCCCAAATTTATGCGCCTATTTGTGGAAGTTATTTCGTCCACGTTCCTTATTTAAAAATATGTTATTTTTTAATATGTATAACAATCAGGCCAGTATGCATCCGTTGAATTAAAAAGGAAACCATTTGTCCTTTTTTGACGTTGTTTAATGCATTTTTAAATGCCCTTAAGCCATTAATCTCTTTGCGATTAATTTCAATAATAATGTCGCCATTGGCAATTCCGGCTTTATCTGCCTTGCTTCCAGGTTTTACTTTGGCAACTATTACTCCTGCATTTTCTCTTATATTGAAACGGCGTGCTATTTGAGGAGTTATTGTAGATACATAAATACCCAGTGCATCGTCTTGCTTCTGCTTTGGATCTGAAGATGCAATTAAATCCGGGCGTTCGCCGATTTTGACTTTAAAAGTCTGTTCTTTACCATCCCGCAAAACTTTTATGTTTGCAATCTCGCCAACGCCAATATTAGCAATTCTATTGGTCAGTTCCCGTGTGGTTTCAACAGCTTTTCCGTTTATGGCTATAATAATATCTTTTGCTTTTATGCCGGCCTCGTCAGCAGGATCTCCGGGAACTGTATCAATAACCAGGGCACCTTTGTTGTCGCCCTTAATCCCGTAATATGCTGCGATCTCTCCTTTCATATCCTGAATCGTAACCCCAAGCCAGCCACGGGTTACATCTCCGCTGGTTTGAAGCTGTTTGATGATTCCCTTGGAGAGATTAATCGGAATGGCAAATCCTATACCCTGTCCGCCTGCAATTATCATGGTATTGATACCGATCACTTTCCCTTGCATGTTAATCAAAGGGCCGCCGCTGTTACCCGGATTAATTGAGGCGTCGGTCTGGATAAAATCATCATATGGTCCTGACCCAATAACCCGACCCTTGGCACTAACGATTCCTGCAGTTACAGTCTGTGCCAAACCAAACGGATTACCTATGGCCACGACCCATTCTCCAACTCTTAATGCATCCGAATCCCCCAACTCTACATACGGCAAATCTTTACCATTACTTATTTTTATCAGTGCGATATCGGTGTAAGGATCCCGTCCTATAATTTTTGCATCAAATTCTTCTTCATCTTTCAAAACCACCGTTATTTTATCGGCATCACTAACAACATGATTATTGGTAACAATATATCCTTCCTTATTTATAATAAATCCAGAGCCCAGGCTGCGTTGTTTGAAATTTCGGCGCTGCTCCCCTCCAAAAAAATTTTTAAAAAAATCGTTAAAAGGATCATCTTTGCCAAAAGGGCTCCTTCTGTATCGCTGCATACCGTAACCGCCGTCTTTAACGGTTTTTTCCGTTCTTATGTTTACCACAGCCGGGGAGACTTTGACAGCCAGAGCATTAAAATCTGCCGGAATCATTTTTGTCTCTATATTTTGTGACAGCGCCGGAGTTGCAGCAAAAAGCCCCGGCATAATGCATGCCATGACTATGATTATAGCATAAGATGACAGCCTCTTGATCAGTTTCATTTTTCACCTTTCACTTAAAAGTCAATATGTTCCTAATAGTTTGGCGGAGAGGGTGGGATTCGAACCCACGATCCCGTTTTTGACAGGATACCGCTTTTCGAGAGCGGGGCCTTCAGCCGCTCGGCAACCTCTCCATAAGGAATGATGAGGAAATAACTTCCCCAACTATACATAAAAAATATATTATCAAAATTTGAATTATACCTTTTGATATCATCTGTCAAGAATTCAGATTGTAGTGTAAAATAAAACAAAATTTTTTAAAATTATCATGATTTACCTTGAAGAAAACTGTACTTTATAGTATCGCAACTTTTAATTTATACAAAAATGGGGTTAAACGCTATCTCTTTTTGGAATCTTGCAAATAATTAATTAACTTTTATAAAAAACCTAAGGAATCATCAGCATGGCGGAAATTGTCCCATTCAGGGGAATTTTATATAACCCTGACAAAATTAGTAATCTGGCTGAGGTGGTTACACCTCCGTATGACGTAATATCTGAAAATGAATGCAATCAATATCACAAAGCCAATCCATATAATATTATCAGATTAATTCTTGGTAAAAAAGATAAAGATGATACAGGGAAAGAAGGCTGTCACGCAAGAGCTGCTGATTTTTTCCAAAAATGGCTTGCCGATGATATACTTATTCAGGACAAATCACCCGCTTTTTATGTGACAACTATTGAGTTTCCCCTGGAAAATAAAACTGTTACACGTTACGGTTTAACAGCATTGGTTCGCATTGAGCCCTTTGATAAAGGAGTTATTTTACCTCATGAAAAGACCTTTTCCAAGGTAAAGTCAGAACGATTAGGCTTATTGCAAAAATGTCATGCTAATTTCAGCTCTATATTTTCTCTTTATTCTGATCCTCAGGACAAAATCCTGGATTGTCTTAAAAATGCTCTTTCCAATAAATCGCCTGATATGGATTTTATGGACGATAAAGGCAGCCGACATAAACTGTGGCGCATAACAGACAGGACTTTACATGAGTATATTACAGATGTCATGAAGAATAAAAAGCTTTTTATTGCAGACGG
>JAGGWL010000221.1 GCA_021157555.1 Deltaproteobacteria bacterium
CTATTAAAAAAAACGTTCATCCTTTACAGGAACAAAATTTGCAGAGGCCAAAGAGATTAATATCCTTATTGTCAGATTAAGTGCCATCGGAGATGTGATTCATACTTTGCCAGCTTTGAATGCTATCAGGAACAGGTATCCAGGTGCCAGGATCACATGGCTGGTGGAAGAGGCCGCAGCAGATTTTGTCGTTGGGCACCAGGCCATTGACCGTGTTATTATTTCAAGGCGTAAAAAGTGGATCAAGGGTATTTTCAGCCGGGCGTATTTGAAAAATTTACGGGAAATATTCTCATTTTTAAAACAACTTAGAGATAAAAAATACGATTTGATCATAAATTTTCAAACTCTTTTTAAAAGTGGAATTCTGGTAGCTTTAGCAAAAGGTAAACGAAAAGCAGGATATGGAAAGGGTATGGAGCATATGGAGCACAGCTACATATTTCTTAATGAGCGTATCCGGCCGGTTGATATGGAGAATCATGCTATTTTAAGGAGTTTAATGCTGATTGAATCCCTTGGTATTAAATCGAAAGAAATAAAATATAATCTGCCTGTATTTAGTACAGATAGAATAAAAGCTGCTGAACTTTTACAAGCAAACAGCATCAGAGGTTTCAAACCTGTCATAGCAATTAATCCTGTGGCAAAGTGGCAAACAAAGCTGTGGTACAACGATAAATTCGCGGAGCTGGCAGATCGTTTGAGCATGAAATATGGGGCTCGAATTATATTTACAGGCAGCAAAGATGATCTATCTGTTATTGAAGATATAATTTCCCGTATGCAGACAAAAACAGTGAACCTGGCCGGAAAAACCACCTTAAAAATGCTGGCTGCAATTTTTGAGCTGGCTGATCTGGTTGTTTCTACGGATACAGGTCCGATGCATGTTGCGGCAGCGGCAGAAACACCGGTAGTGGCCATTTTTGGGCCAACTGCGCCGTGGCGAACAGGCCCTTTTGGTTCTATTCACAAGATTGTCAGGGCAGATGTGGAATGTAGTCCATGCTTTAAGCGGAAATGCAGTTCAATGGAGTGTATGAAGAAGATATCAGTAAATCAGGTTATGGAGTCTATTTTTATTTAAAATATGAACAAAATTTTTGCCATTGGAGATATACACGGATGCTACGATAAACTTCAGGAGCTTATCTACAAAGTTCCGATTGACTTTAAGCATGATCGCCTGATATTTTTGGGTGACTACATAGATCGTGGGCCTGATTCATTCAAGGTCGTGGAATTCCTTATCAATCTGAAAAAAAAATACAATAATACCGTTTTTTTAAAAGGTAATCATGAGGAGATGCTGGAATTATATCTTAAAGGTATAGAAATGATGCATTTTGTTGAGAATGGCGGCAGGCATACCCTGGAAAGTTATGCGCGGTATTCTGAAGGAAATGCCTCAGATTTGATACCGCAAAGTCATCTTGATTTTTTTCAATCGCTTCTTCTTTTTTATGAAACAGAAAATTATATATTTGTACATGCCGGTTTAAAAAAAGGTGTCCCTCTTGAAAAGCAAAAAACTGACGATCTGCTTTGGATACGCAAGAGTTTTATCCGTACGAAATACAAGTTCAAAAAGCGGGTTGTTTTCGGACATACATATTTTCAGGAACCTTTGATACAGCCAAACAAAATTGGTATTGATACCGGGGCTGTTTATGGTAACAAACTTACCTGTGTAGAGCTGCCTGAGATTAAATTTTATCAGGTTTAGGAGAACTGGAAGGAAATAAAAATGTTTCATAACGCTAAAACATTGCTGACTTTTAAAATTATTCTGTTATTGATTGCTTTTTTTGCATTCTACACTAAAGATGCATTTGCCGAACGTATGGCGGTTACTGATTCCATTGCAAATATACGCTCCGGTCCCGGTACAAAAAATAGCATAATTTGGAAAGTTGAAAAGAATCATCCACTTGAAATTATAGAAAAAAAAGGCAGTTGGTACCATTTTAGGGATTTTGAGAACGATAAAGGCTGGATTCATAAATCCCTTATAGGAAAAATAAAAACCGTCATTACAAAAAAAGAGAAATGCAATATCAGAACCGGTCCTGGAACCAGGTATGAAATAATTTTAAATGTTGAAAAAGGGATTCCTTTTAAAGTCTTGAAACGCCAGGAAGAGTGGATTAAAATCAGGCATGCGGATGGCGATCAGGGCTGGATACATAATTCATTGGTATGGTGAGGTTATAATATATGAAAATAGCAAAGAATAAAAGGGTAATTGCGGGAATTGGCGCAGCCTTGATGGATCTTCTTTTACAGGAAGGCGAAGATTTTTTGAAAAAAGCAGGCATTCAAAAAGGCGGGATGACACTTGTTGAGAATGATGCTATAGATAAAATTTTGCAGAATACACTCGTGCAGCCACCTTTGGTTCCAGGCGGATCGGCCTGTAATACTGTTGTCGGCGTAAGCAGACTTGGCGGTCAGGCCCGCTTTATCGGAAAATGCGGTGAGGATGAATACAGCAGTATTTTTGAAAATGATTTAAAAAAAAATCAGGTCGAGCCGATGCTGTTTAAATCATCATCACCAACAGGACGTGTACTTTCAATTATTACGCCCGATGCACAGCGTTCGCTCTTAACCTACCTGGGTGCATCTTCAGAAACAGAAGCAAATGATATAAGCGTTGGATGCTTTAAGGATGCGGCCATAGTACATGTTGAGGGATATCTTATATATAATAACGATTTAATGCTGGCAACATTAAAGCATGCCAAAAAGGCCGGTGCACTGATATCTCTTGATCTGGCAAGTTTTACCGTTGTTGAAGAATTTTATGATATGTTTGAAGAGATTGTCCATGATTTTGTTGATATTCTTATTGCCAATGAAGATGAGGCCCGTGCATTTACAGGCCATTCTGATGAGCATAAAGCTATCCAGGCTCTTGGGGAAAAAGCTGATCTTGCTGTACTAAAAGTTGGAGAACGGGGCAGTTACATTGCCGAATCAAGTAATATAATAAAAATTGAGCCGGTTGGGCCAGGCAGCGCTATTGATACAACCGGAGCAGGAGATTTATGGGCATCAGGTTTTCTTTTTGGTTTAGTAAATGAATATTCGCTTGAAAGATGTGGACAACTTGGATCTGCATGCGGTTATGAAGTATGCCAGGTAATCGGTGCTGATATTCCTGATAATGGCTGGGAAAGGATTAAAAAAATACTGGAGGAATAATGGCAAAAAAACAAATATCAAAAAAAAGAAAAAAACAACTAAAAGAACCTGATGAGTTTATAACATTTTTTTCAAAAATATTGAATCTTGTTCTGGAAAACAAGAATCAGGCAATATTTATTGTATCTGTTTTTTTGTTTATAATACTCATGCTGATAGGGATAAAAAGCTACTTTGTTAAATCTGAAAACAGAGCTTTTACAGATATGTCTCAATCCATGGCTGAATATCGTGCTTTAGAAAAAGCCAGCAAAAATAATACTATATTGCAAAAAGTTGATAATGATTTAAACAAAATATTGGACAAGTATTCAGCAATGAATGCAAAAAAATTTGCAAAAGTTGACTTGGCTAACATATCTTTTCAAAGTAAAAAATTTGACAGGGCTATTGAACTTTATATTGATGCGGTTAATGATTTCAGTGATGCCCCTTCAATAAAAAATCTGATTTTAAACAGCCTCGCCTGCTCATATGAAGAGAAAAATGATTATAAATCAGCGGCCCCATATTTTGAACTGATAGTATCAGGA